>DATCEN010000301.1:0-14608 GCA_036510015.1 Aestuariivirga sp. | reverse complement strand
TCTGGAAGAGGCCAAACGACTGGCAGCCAGATTGGGCACATAAGCAAGTTTATGCACGGCGGCGTCAATACGCTGACGAAGTTCGGGCGACACCGCGTCCGGTTTGCGCAAAGCGCGAGAGACCGTGATGGGGCTCACTTTGGCAAGCTTGGCTACGTCGTCTAGTGTTTTTCGCTTTTTTAGAATGCCCGCCCCCAACGACAATAGAAAAATTTATTCTAACGCAATAGTCCACGAGAATATAGAACTCAATAAATTTGACAGCGCTGTCATTTTGATTGTAGTGTTAAGCCACCCGAACGACTATAATATCACTCCACCAGTCTTGCGGGTTCAACATAATTGCCCTAAGAGCAATCTGGTATACCAGTATAACGGAAGTACAAACAAACACATTGGGAGATATAATAATGAAAATAACGTCATTTCTTTGCAGCTTCGCAAGCCTAGGCGCTATTGTGGCGAGCGGTATTGCGTTTAGTTCTGTAGCACAAGCCGCTGGCCCCGAAGTTGTTGCTGGCCCAGCCGCGCAACCCGAATGCTTTGCACCTTGGGCAAAGGATACCAAATTCTTCAAGTACCCAAAGAAAGACGGTAAATTTCGCATCGCTCTTGCCAATGGTTACATCGCTAACACTTGGCGCATTCAGATGATTCAAACGGCCAAGGCCTATGCAGCTCAGCCTGAGGTGGCGTCTAAGCTTAAAGAGTTCAAAGTGGTTTCAACTGGTGAAGACGTGCCAGCGCAAATTTCAGCCATTAATAACTTCATTGATGCAGGCTATGATGCCATCGTTGTCGACGCTCAGAACCCGACAGCCTTTGGTCCTGTTATCAAACGTGCCAAGGAAGCAGGGGTTATCCTTGTAGCCTTCGACAACATTCTCGATACTCAAGATGCCATCAATGTGAACGTGGATCAAAAGGGGCTTGGTGTGCGGTGGGCCGATTGGTTGATCAAGAATGTACCGGGCGGCGGCAAGATTCTCGAAGTGCGCGGCGTTGCCGGTACTTCAGTTGATACAGACCGCCACAACGGCATTCACGAAACACTTGATGCCTCCGGCAAAAAATGGGCCGTGACGGAAGTTGTTGGCAAATGGGATGATGGTGTGGCCCAAAAGGCAACAGCAGATGCCATTGCAACCAATGGTCCATTTGCCGGTATCACAGGCCAAGGCGGTGACACGGGCATCGTTCAGGCCATGATCGATGCCAAACACCCATTTGTGCCATTTGGCGGCGAAACAGAAAACGGCTTCCGCAAATTCTGCGCTGCTCATGCTGCTGAAGGATTGAAGTGCTCATCAGCGGGCACGGGCCCTGCCCAGGTTGCCGTTGCGATCAAAACCGCAATTGCTGCTCTTGAGGGCGAAGCGATTCCACAATCGATTAAGTTGCCTTTGGCGATTGTCGAAGATCCAAACTTTAAAGCAGACGAAAACTATTTCCCAAAGCAATCCGACAACTTCTTCGTTGGCAATGCTTTCCCAACTTGCGGCATTAATTTCACCGCGCAAGAAATTATGGGCCAATCGAAAGAAAACCAGTAGGCTATCCCTAAGCCTAGCAAAGGGCGTTGCAGATTCTCATCTGCGACGCCTTATTGCGCCTGATGAACTACCGGAGGGAATTTGGTCGAATCGAATTTGTTATTCCGCATGGAAGGCGTGTCAAAACGCTATGGCGGCGTGCACGCACTTGAGAAGGCTGACATTGAAATCAGGTCAGGCCGCATCCATGCGATCTTAGGTGAGAATGGGGCCGGCAAATCTACACTCATTAAAATTATGTCCGGCGTTGTGGCACCTGATGAAGGCCGCATGTTGCTGGACGGCAATGAAGTTTCCTTTTCATCCCCCGCCGCCGCAAATAAAGCCGGCATAGTTTGTATTTTCCAGGAATTGTCTTTGGTCCCTGATCTTTCTGTTGCTGATAATATCATGATCAGTGATCCTCCAACGCGGTTCGGGTTGATTGATCGAAAACAGCAACGGATACTCGCTGAAGAGGCTTTAGCCCGCGCTGGTGCTGAAGACATTCACCCACTTTCACTGGTGAAGGATTTGCCACTGTCGCGCCGACAAATGGTGGAAATTGCTAAAGCACTGGCGCGCAAACCCCGCATTCTCATTCTCGACGAAGCGACATCCGCTCTCACCGCAGCAGATGTCGCAAAGATATTTGGCGTGCTGAAGCGTCTTCGCAATGAAGGCTTGGCATTGCTCTATATTTCTCACCGTATGCATGAAATTGCCGAACTGGCTGACGACTGCACAGTGTTTCGAAATGGCCACAAGGTTGAAACCTACCTGGCGGGAACGAAGACTGATACGCAAGTTGTCGAACTGATGATTGGCCGCGAATACAAAAACGTGTTTCCGCCAAAGACACAACGAGGGAGCTCAGTAAGTGCTCCTGTGCTGCAAACTAAAGGTCTTTCTTGGACTGATAGACTCAAGGATATTTCTCTGTCTGTGCATGCTGGCGAAATTGTTGGCTTGGGGGGTCTTGACGGACAGGGCCAACGCGAACTTCTATTGGCGTTGTTTGGCGTGTTGCGCAGCTGTTCGGGAGATATTTTGATCGACAGTAAAAAAGTGACAATCAATAGCCCCCTCACAGCTAAACAGGACAAGATCGGCATGGCCCTGGTCCCCGAAGATCGCAAGACCGAAGGTTTGATGTTACCCATGACGGTGCGTGACAATCTCTCTTTTGCTGCCCTGCAGCGCATCACCGACTTCGGCATTGTGAATAGCACCAAAGAAAACCAACTTATCGACGATATGATTGGGCTGCTGGCCATCAAAACGGCGAGTGTAGATATTTCTGTTGGCTCACTTTCGGGCGGTAACCAGCAGAAGGTTGTGATTGCAAAGTGGTTGATGAACAAGCCACGCATCATCTTACTCAACGATCCTACGCGTGGCATTGACGTGGGCACCAAACAGGAACTCTATGTGTTGTTACGCAAACTTGCCGACGAAGGAGCCGCAATCATTTTCTATTCGACCGATTATGATGAATTGATTGGCTGTTGTGACCGCGTTTTAGTTCTCTATGATGGCAAGATCCGGCGCGAACTAAAAGGTGCGGAAATCAACGAGCATGCGTTGATTGCAAGTGCACTCAATATTGAAACCGATCAGGTGATTCACTCATGAAAGACTGGCGTTTTTGGTTTGCAGAGCAGCGCGGCACTTTGATGGCTTTGAGCATCTTTGTGGTGATGTTCGTTATATATGCTTCAAATCATCCAGCAGGTTTTACAGCCAATATGGTGCAAACGGCTTCAAACAAAGGTGTTCTACTGGCTTTTGTTGCCATGGCGCAGTCTCTGGTGGTGATAACATCGGGCATTGATCTTTCAGTGGGCATGGTTTTCATACTTACAAACTGTGTGGCGTCGTGGCTTGTTGTGGGCTCCCCCATTCATGTGACATTTGGAATTATCGCGGTGCTTCTCGTCGGTGCGCTTTGTGGCGCTATCAATGGACTGGTGGTGATTTACGGTCGCTTGCAACCCATCGTGGCGACCATTGCGACGGGTGCCATTTATTATGGCATCGCTCTGGCGTTAAGGCCGTTTCCGGGCGGCACTGTAAATGAGACAATCGCGGATGCTTTGACAGGCAAACTGTTTAATTTCATCCCGGCAAGTCTGGTGGCGCTTTTGGCCATCGTACTTGTGGTGTGGGTTCCATTCAGCCGCTCTGTCACCGGAAGAGCTGCCTATGCCGTCGGCTCGTCAGAGCCTGCAGCTTATATGTCTGGTGTTCCAATTAAGCGCGCTAAATTTTCTGCTTATACTTTGTCAGGCCTTTTGGCAGGCGTAGGCGGATTGTTTCTGACATTTTTTACGTACACGGGGGAGGCCGCCTATGCCAGTGGCAACGCTTACACTTTATTCTCTATCGCTTCAGTGGTGTTGGGTGGCGTTTCTTTAATGGGCGGCAGAGGCAGCGCCATTGGCGCCATTTTTGGCGCACTTGCTTTTCGCACCATTGGGGACCTGCTTTTTGTTTTCGATTTTGATCCACTCTGGCAACCTTTGTTTCAAGGCGTTGTGTTGTTCCTTGCCGTCAGCCTCAGCGCATTTGGTTTGCTTCGTGTGCGCAATAGACTGGATTGGTTCGTATGAACGCTGTAGCTGCAAGACTTCCTGGTTTTCTGCGCCGCCTCGACCCAGCGGTGACAACGGCCTTTGCGTGCATCGTGCTTTTGCTCTTTCTGGGCAGTCTTTACTCACGCAATTTTTTGTCGCCGGAATATCTGTTGCAGCAGCTTAAGGTGGCATCATTTCTGGGCATCATCGCAACAGGCATGATGCTTGTTATTTTACTGGGCCAGATTGACCTTTCCGTCCCGTGGGTGGTGACCGTGGGTGCCATGATGTCCAGTGCGATCGCAGGTTTTGGACACACCGGTGCCATTCTTGCTATTCCCTTTGGCATTTTTTGCGGTGTTCTCATTGGGCTCGTCAACGGCTTCGCAGTCGCCTATTTGCGCATCCCTTCAATGATTATCACGCTGGCAACCAATGCCGTGGCCCAAGGACTTATGGTTGTTTACACGGGTGGTTTTTCTCCGCAGGACTCAGCGTCTCCTGCCATGCGCTATCTGGCAACGGGTTTCATTATTCCTTCGATTCCAAATTCAGTTTTGTGTTGGCTTGTTATTGGTCTAGCCGCCGTGTTTCTGATGACCCGCACTGGCTTTGGACGCTCAATCTACGGCATAGGCAATAGGGAACGCGCGGCCTATCTTTCAGGCATCAATACCCAGCGTGTGGTGTTGACGGTGTTTGGCATTTCGGGCGGCTTGGCCGCATTTGGTGGTGTGCTGCTTGCGGGATATGCCTCCAAAGCTGCCCAATCCATGGGAGATGCTTATCTATTGCCAGCCATTGCGGCGGTTGTACTCGGCGGCACATCAATCCTCGGTGGACGCGGCAATTACCTGGGCACAGTTGCTGGTGTGATGCTGATCACACTTCTGCAATCCATTCTTACGGTAATGCAAATACCAGAATATGGCCGACAGATTGTTTATGGCGTCGTTATTATTTCCATGTTGCTTCTCTATGGCAGAGAGAAGTTGTTACGCTAATTCACGGCTCGTTCTATTGCGCTATTCAGAGATAAGAATTTGAGTGGTCTTAGCGTCCGCCCTCAATCTTACGTCGGCGCTGGTTCGTTCCACCTAATCCGTAAGGATAATCCTCCAGCTCAAGTGCACTCACTTTGTTGAGTGAGGATATTTCTTCTTGGGTTAACTCCAGCGACGCTGCGGCCAGATTGTCAGCAAGCTGATCGCGGGTGCGCGCACCAAGGATCACCGACGTCACCGCTGGCTGCTGGGCTACCCAAGCGAGTGCGACTTGCGCCATGCTGCGCCCACGTGCCTTTGCCAACGACCGCACGGCGTCGAGGACCGACCAGGTTTGCGCCTGTTGATTGCGGTGCGCATATGCTTCCATGCCGCGATTGGGATTTTCTCCCAATCTGGTTGCACCTGTTGGAACTGCATCGCGATTATATTTACCGCTTAGCCATCCACCGCCAAGCGGCGACCAAGGCAAGAGGCCCATCCCGGCGTCAAGACAGGCATCCACTATTTCAGCTTCGATACCGCGCGCCAGAAGACTATATTGGGGCTGCAGTGTCACTGGCCGCGCCCAGCCGCGCGCTTTAGCAAGTTCCGAAGCTTTAGCGATATGCCAGCCCAGAAAATTAGAAAAGCCATAATAGGCAATTTTGCCAGCGGAGGCCGCGTCATTGAGGAAACGCAATGTTTCTTCAATCGGCGTAAGGGCATCCCATCCGTGCATCTGGTAGAGGTCAATGCGCTCGACGCTGAGCCGCTTCAACGAAGCATCTAAAGCGTGACCAAGATGTTTGCGCGAGATGCCAAGGTCGTTAGGGCCTGAGCCCATAGGAAAGCGGGCCTTGGTCGCAATGATCATCTGCGCGGCTTGCGTCGGGTGTTTTTTAAGCCATCTGCCAACGATCTCTTCGGATGCGCCCGCGGAATAAACATCTGCGGTGTCGATGAAATTGCCGGCCGCTGCCGCATAGTCGTCCAGCAGCATATGCGACATAGTCTCGTCTGCTTCATTGCCAAACGTCATCGTTCCAAGACAAAACTTAGTTACGATAGCGCCGCTATTACCAAGACGTCGGTATTCTATTGACATGCGCTGCTCCCAAAACCTGAAATTCTTTAAGCGATGGCTCCGATTGAACGGCCTGATACTTTGTACCAGATAAAGTAAGACATTATTGCATGTTTGCCACCTCGTCGGGAAGGGTTGATTGGCGTAGAACAATCAACTGTGGCTGTTTGCGCGACAGAAATTAGTGTAGGATTTGACCTCAACTCATGCAGTTTGCATTTAAATCAAACATCGGGAAATTCTCACATGTCGCGCGTTGTTGTTATCGGGGCCTACGGCCATATCGGAACCTATCTCGTGCCGCGCCTAGTGGCAGCTGGCCATGAGGTGATTGCCCTCAGCCGTGGGCAAGCAAAGCCTTATCTTCCACATGCGGCCTGGACCAAGGTGACGCCCAAGATTATGGACCGTGTCGCGTTAGAAAAAACCGGGCAGTTTGGCCCTGCCGTGGCGGCACTCAACGTTGACATTGTTGTTGACCTCATATGTTTCACGGTTGACAGCGCCCGCCAACTCGTTGCGGCGCTGCAGGGCAACGTCTCACATCTCATCCATATTGGCACGATCTGGACTCATGGCTATTCAACTGCGGTTCCCACGCCCGAACATGCGCCCAAATTTCCGTTCGGCGACTATGGCGTTCAGAAAAAATTGATTGAGGATTTTCTGCTGACCGAGGCGCACCGCAATGGTTTACCTGTCACCCTGATCCATCCTGGCCATATAGTGGGGCAAGGTTGGGTGCCGCTCAATCCTGCTGGCCATTTCAATCCGGCAGTGTTTGAGACAATTGCGCGGGGCGAAGTTTTAACGCTGGCCAATTTTGGACTTGAAACCGTGCATCACATCCATGCCGATGACATTGCCGCCCTCATTATGGCGGCAATAGCAAATTGGCGACAATCAACCGGCGAAAGCTTCCATGCGGTTTCAGAACAGGCAGTCACATTGCGTGGTTTTGCTGAAGCCTTATATCGCTGGTTTGGTCATGAGCCACTTCTGGCCTTTCAACCTTATGAGGCATGGGCCAAGGAGCAAAGTGCTGAAGATGCCCAAGCCACTTGGGAACACGTGGCGCGCAGTCCAAATTGTTCAATGGAGAAGTCGCGCAGGATTCTTGGGTTCAGGCCACACTATGGTTCTATTGAAGCGGTGCACCAGTCGCTACAATGGCTCATTGATCACGGTAAAATTAAAACGAACTAATCCGCTTTTTCTGAATCAGAAGGTGCGAGCGTACCGGGCAGGAAAGAGAAAGAAGAAGCCTCACGTCACCAAAAGTATGAATTTCGATTATTAAGATGCAGCACTTCTCAGACTAGATTTCCCGTCGGGACCAAACAAGCTGATTTGCGATACATTGAATTTCAACTTTACCGGACTATTGATATTCAATTTAGAAAGCCCACTGTCCTGCACGATAATAAGTGGACCTTTGTCAAGTTGCACATGCAGCAATGTCCGCTCGCCCAATCGTTCAATGATTTTAACTTGGCCCGTTGCATCGGCATCGCGATCAACGATGTTAATCGATTCCGGCCGTATACCCAGTTCAACATCGCCCTTAGTGATTGAAGCGCTAGGCAAAGCAATCCATTTGCCGCTGGGAGCGACAATACCCATTTTTTTGCCATTGAGCTTTGTTTTCACTTGAATGAAATTCATCGCTGGTGAACCCACAAAACTGGCAACAAAGCGTGTCGCTGGCCGGTGATAGATTTCCATTGGCGTGCCGATTTGCTCAACATGGCGGTTGTTCAGAACTACAACGCGGTCAGCCAACGTCATTGCTTCAGTTTGATCATGGGTGACATAGACCACGGTTGATTGGAGGCGTTGATGCAGTTGTGCAAGCTCAACGCGGGTACGAACGCGAAGTGCCGCATCAAGATTTGATAAAGGCTCATCAAAGAGAAAAGCCTTGGGCTGTTTCACAATTGCCCGACCGATGGCTACACGCTGGCGTTGACCACCCGAAAGCTGTGCCGGATATCGATCAAGCAGTGAAGTCATTTCAAGCAGTTTGGCCGCAGCAGCAATGCGCGCAGCAATCTCAGCTTTGTCCAGGCCAATGTTTTCCAAACCAAAAGCCATATTCCCAGAAACGCTCATGTGCGGATAGAGCGCATAGTTTTGAAACACCATCGCCACCTTACGCTGGCCTGGGGGCAGGCTTTCGCAGCGTTGGCCACCAATCTCAAGTGTGCCCTTGTCGATGGTTTCCAGTCCAGCAATCATACGCAGGATGGTTGTCTTGCCAGAACCTGAAGGCCCAAGAAGCACGAGAAACTCACCCGAGTGAACTGTTAAAGTTAAATCGTCGATCACAGAGACTGTGCCAAAGGTCTTGGAAACGTTGCTGAGCTTGATATCTGACATATTCTTTTTCTAACCCTTGATACCTGCAGAAAGCGTGATCGCTTGTGTCACTTGACGCTGGAAGAAAAGATAGAGCAACACCACCGGCAAGGCGGCGAGAACCGCGGCAGCAAGTCTGCGCGCATAATAAACCCCAAAGGCGTTATACACCTGCGTAATGCCGACAGGCACAGTCATGGTTTCGTTTTGTGTTGCGGCAAGGAACGGCCAAAGAAAGTTGTTCCACGTCCAGATGAATACCACAATGGCCAAAGCCGTTGTAATGCCCCAGTTCATGGGCATATAAACTCTGTAGAAAATACGCCATTCACTGGCATTATCCATCAGCGCAGCTTCACGGAATTCTTTTGGTACGCCATCAAAGAATTGTTTGTAAATAATGATGATCACTGGATAGATCAACTGCGGCAAAATCATACCAAGCCATGTGTTTAGCAGATGCATGTGGGCCATCAACACGAAGTGATTGATGATGAGTGTCTGGGTCGGCACCATGAAACAGGCCAGTATCAAAATGTGAAGATATCTTCGGCCTGGAAAGTTTAATTGTGAAATCGCATAGCCACAAAGCATGGAACTGAAAATGGTAATTGCCGTAACACCCACGGCAGTGGCCAACGAATTGATATACCAGAGACCGATCAAACTCTTCGTCAGTGCACTGTAATAGTGATCAAAGGTAAGCGTTTGGGGCCACAGTTCAATATAAGGGCGAACCACTTCATCCTCTGGCTTCAATGAAGAAATAACCCCCCAATAAAGCGGAAACACCCAAGCGAGTGCAATCAACACGGTTAAGCTTGTGAGCAGCCCAGCGCCCAATCGCGTAATTTGAAATCTGCCTATCATTTCTTTTGCCCTCCACCAGCCAGACGCAAGAGCTGAAATTCAACGAGCGTTACCACAATCACGATCAGAAATAGCGTTACCGCCACGGCTGCAGCGCGCCCGCCATGATCGTCTACGAATGCCATTTGGAATATATATTGGACCATAACAATCGTGTCATTGGGTCGGCCGCCTGTCGAAAAGAGATAGACCTGATCAAAAATTTTCAATTGCAGGATGAGTTGAATGGTCAGAACGAGTGCCGTGACGGGCCAAAGCAACGGCCAGGTGATACGGCGAAATGTTGTCCAACGACTGGCATTGTCCAGCGCTGCGGCCTCATAAATTTCGGCTGGAATTGCGCGCAGTCCGGCAAGAAATACTAAAAGCGAAAAACCACACGTCCACCATATTGTAATGACGGCAACTGCGGGCATGAACCATGTGACTGTTTTAAATACCGGTACGCGCGGTATTCCCAATGCATCCAACCAATGCATGCCGATGCCAAATTGATAGTTCAAAATCCAATCCCAAATCAAATAGACCACAGAAACTGGAACGATGAACGGAAGAAAGAAAAGTGCCATTACTGCCGCCTGCAAGCGTCCAGATAAGCGCTGAACCGCCAGCGCAATCAGGAGGGCAACTGCAGCACCAGGGATCACTGAAAGGATTACAAAATAGGCTGTGTTCCACAGTGCAACGAGCAATCGTGGATCATGAAACAAGCGCGCATAGTTTGAAAGACCAACAAAGCTACCGCTACCGATGAGTGGTGCGTCGGTGAAGGACAGCACGAACATGCTGATGGTGGGATAGATAAAGATCAGGCCGTAGATCGCCAAAAATGGAACGATCAACAACAGAGGAAACCAGTAACTCTTAAATGCTTTGCCGATCATAGCTTTGCTACATGAAGATCGGGCCACCCGAGGAGGAGGCGGATGGCCCGAAAGACACTACTGAAGGTTATTCAGCTCGTCTTTAATTTTCTTCACCGCTTCATTTGGATCCAATTCGCCATTTTGTGCTGGCACAAAATAAGTCGACATCACGTTGAAGATCGGCCCGGCAACACCAGCAAGTGGCGTCTTGGGGTCAAAGATCAAATTGGCCGTGACAGACGAATAAGTCGCATTGGGCTGCATCGCCTTAAATTCGGCACTTTCTGTAACAGGCTTATAGGCCGGAATATGGCCTGCAGTTGCCCAGAATAGCGAGTGATGATCCATCCAACTCATAACCTGCAAAACGGCGGCATGCTTTTCAGGTGTCATTTCCTTACCCTTATTGGCAGGCATGGCAAAGGTGTGGCTGTCGGCATAGGTGCATTTTTTGTCAAACAGCTTTGGAAGTTCAATGGCGCCCCATTCGAACAGTTTGCCGTTTTTCTTCAGGTCAGTCATGGTGGGAACTTCCCACACACCATTGATCATGAACGCTGCTTGGCCAGAAGTGAACAAAGCAACGGTTGATGGATAGTCGGTATAGGCTGATTGCAAACCACTTTTGGTCCAGTCTGCAATGGTGGCCAAAGCTTTGGCGAGTTTTGCTGGGTTGTCGCCATCAAGGAATTTGCCATTGGTGTAAAGTTCACCGCCTTGCTGACACATCAGAGAATAAATTGTGCGATACATAAAACTGCCGTCAGCAGTTACGCCAGCGATTCCAAACTTGGCACCTGCGGCCTTGGCTTTGCCGAGAGCCGCCTTGAAGTTATCTGCACCGTCTAAGCCTGTGGGCAAACCTTTGTCATCCAACAGACCAGCTTTAGCGAGCAAATCCTTATTGTAGTAGAGAACGATAGGATGCGTATCAAGCGGAACAGCATATTGCTTGCCGTCGATTGTCACTGCGTCCCATGTTGCCGCAGCATAATCATTCTGACTTAGCCCCATGGCTTTGAAATCATCTGGTGTGATTTGTTGCAACAGGCCCTGCTTTACGGCCAGTGGAATGCGGCTGGCATGATAGGTCATCATGTCTGGCGCCTCACCCACGGCAACGGAGGTTTGCACTTTGGTGTAGAACGGCACGCCCCATTCAAGGGTCGTCGCCTTGATTTCAATCTTGTCAGCGTTTTCTTTGTTGAAGTCGGAAATCAGCTGCTTCATGCGCACACCGTCACCGCCACCAAGGAAATCCCACCACACAACAGTTTCTTTGGCGAAGGCACTCGTGGAAATCAGTGCCGTGGCCAGCATTGCAGTTCTGACAATAGTTTTGAACATTGCTTTCTCCCTTTTGGGCACATGGCCCTTATCGCCTAAAACTCGGTGTCCAGCTGCGGGCGTTCGCTTGCTCGACATTTTAGCAAAAAACGAAATCACGTTGCATCGGAAGTAATGCTGAGCCGATGCGCAAATTCAATCTATCAAAGGATCGTTCGTTGTCAACAAATAATAAGATATGCACCCGATATTACGATATATAGTATGACAACAGCGATTTTGGCTTCCAAATTCTAATTTCTATCGCAGTTATCCACCATTTGCCTCTGAGGGCAAGGTTTTTTCTCGTTTGACCAAATCAACTTATCTGATACAGAAACGATATTGTCCGGTTTTTTGGAGTTTACCCGCATATGAGCCGCAATTTCTTGATGGTCGACCCGGAAGAAAATCTCGATGTGTTGCGGGCTTTTGCCTCGGAAGCACGCGTGAAGGTTTTGAAATTGCTCCATGCTCAGGGGCCCCTGAATGTGAATGATATTGCAGCAGCACTGGGCCTACCGCAATCAACCATCTCATCCAACATTCAAATTCTTGAAGATGCAGGCCTTATCCGCACGGAAACCCAACGCGCCAAAAAGGGCAATCAGAAAATCTGCCACACTTCGTTTGACCAAGTTTTGGTGATGTTCAAGGAAGATGCAGAAGCCCTGCACCCAAACACAATTGAAGTGGCCATGCCATTGGGGCTTTATACCAGCTGCGAAGTGACGGGGCCGTGCGGCCTATGCTCCACAGAGGGTATTATCGGTTTGCTGGACGTTCCACACGCCTTTCTCGATCCTGATCGTATGCATGCCGGACTGATCTGGTTCACGCGCGGATTTCTCGAATATCAATTTCCAAACAACGCGAGGTTGGACAAACGGGAAATTGAAGCCATGGAGTTCGCCATTGAGCTTTCCTCGGAAGTGCCTGGCACAGCGGCGGATTGGCCGTCGGATATCACTGTTTCAATCAATGGCATTGATATTGGCACGTGGACTTCACCGGGTGATTTTGGCGACAAGCGCGGCGTTTACACACCGGCTTGGTGGAAGCTGAAAGGCAGTCAATATGGCATGCTGAAGAGCTGGCGGGTTACCGCGGATGGTTCTTATGTGGACGGCGTAAAAATTTCTCCCATCTCGCTCAAAGAACTTGATCTTGGCAATCACCGCTCAATCAGGTTGCGCATTGGGGTGAAAGACGATGCCAAACACAAGGGCGGAATCAACATATTTGGGCGCGGCTTTGGCAATTATGACCAAGATATCGTGATGCGGCTCACCACACGGCGCTAATGATTTTGCTTGACCAAAATCTCACATTGCCCAATATCTACCGGATAAACAGATATAAATCCGATTTATGGAATGTATGGAGATGGCGATGAAGGCGACTGTAACTGCACATAAAGATTACACAATTTCCAAAATTGATGACCGGGTCTACAGCGCATTTCTAGAACATTTGGGCCGCGCAATCTATACCGGCATCTATGAGCCAGAACATCCGACGGCAGACAAAAATGGGATGCGCGGCGATGTTGTGAAACTGGTGAAAGAGCTCAACATACCTTTTGTGCGTTACCCAGGTGGTAATTTCGTTTCAGCCTATAATTGGGAAGATGGCATTGGCCCGAAAGATAAGCGTCCAGTTCGGCTTGACCTGGCTTGGCACACTTCTGATAGCAATCAAGTTGGCGTTCATGAATTCTCGGATTGGTGCGACGCAGTCAATACTAAGATGATGTTGGCCATCAACTTAGGCTCTCGCGGTTTGGATGAAGCGCGCAACTTTGTTGAATATGTAAACGGGCCGACGGGTTCCTATTGGGGCGACCTGCGCAAGAAAAATGGACGTGCCAAACCGTTTGATGTGAAGCTCTGGTGCCTTGGTAATGAAATGGATGGGCCGTGGCAAGTTGGGCACAAGACCGCAGAAGAATACGGACGTCTGGCCAATGAAACTGCAAAGGCGCTGCGCGCTTTCGACAAGTCGCTTGAACTCATCGTTTGCGGCTCTTCCAATTCGGATATGAAAACCTACCCGGAATGGGAGCGCATAGTCCTCGAGCACACTTATGAATCGGTGGATCATATTTCTTTGCATATGTATTTTGCCAATCGCGCCAAGAACACAGAAAATTATTTGGCCCTCAACCACAAGCTTGATAATTATATCGCAACCGTTGCCAGCACGATTAATCTGGTGAAGGCCAATAAGCGCTCAAAGCATAAGGTGAGCATTTCATTCGATGAATGGAATGTGTGGTATCACTCCAACACGCAAGACAAAGATATTCTGGGCGGTAACAAAGGTTGGCCGCACGCGCCGCGCCTGCTTGAAGATGCCTATAATTTTGAAGACGTGTTGCAAGTGGGTTGCATTCTCAACACCTTCATTCGTCGCTCCGATGTGGTGAAGATCGCCTGCATTGCGCAGCTGGTAAATGTGATCGCACCGATCATGACCGAGCCGATGGGTGCTGCTTGGCGGCAGACGATTTTCTATCCGTATTATTTTGCATCCATTTTCGGTCGTGGCAATGCGCTCAATCTTTCAGTGAAGTGCCCGGGATATGATGCCGATGTGGCAGATAACGTGCCCTATATTGATATTGCTGGTGTGCACAACGATGAAGAAGGCACGCTAACATTCTTTGTCATCAACCGTCATGGCAACGAAATTTTGAATGTTGCAATAGATCTCTTGGGCTTTGGCGCGGCGACAATCATAGATCATCAGGTGATGACACACGCATCACTTGAGGCCATCAACAGTTTGGCGCAGCAAAGCAATGTAACGCCCGCCAAAGGCAAGGGAGCTAAGGTTGCTGACGGCAGTGTGCAGTTGAATCTGCCGCCACATTCCTATCAAATGCTGCGTTTGAAAGTATAAAAAATGGAATATCGGCGCTTAGGAAAATCAGGCCTGCGTCTAAGTGAATTTTCACTTGGCTCATGGGTCACTTTCAGCAAGCAAGTGCACGAAAGTGAAGCTTTGA
>DATCEN010000300.1:0-2120 GCA_036510015.1 Aestuariivirga sp. | reverse complement strand
CACGGCTGGTTTGGCATCAGGGGCCACGCCCAAAATCTCAAAGGGATCATCCTTCATGGCCACATGGCGGGCACGGATGCGCAACCAGTCGGCACCTTCAAAACCAAAGATGGCGGCGACATGCTCAAGAAATGCCAATTCCTCAGGATGGATCGCATTGTCCGCCTTGGCGATGTGGAACAAGCCATCCACCACACTTTCGAGCACATGCGACTTTGTGCCGAAAAGTTTCACGACTTGTGCAGCATAAATTTCATAACCAGCAATATCTTGTTTGGCCTGATTGAATACGCGGTTCACCGCAGCGCGGTCTTTTTCTGGCACATGGAAAACTTGTGAGAAAGCCACGACTTCTTCGTCGGTTACCAAGCCGTCTGCCTTGGCCATTTTGGCGCCCAAGGCAATCATCGCAATGGTGAAGACCATGGATTTTTCGGGTGGCTTAGATTTCGCGCTGAAGCGCCCAAGCGTGTGGGTTATGCCCTCGCTCAAGTTATGCCCAAATTCAGATATGCCCGACCAAACCGTCATGATCTCAATTTACAGAGATTCGTTCATTCGGAAAGTGGGCGGAAAGTCCCAGCCCAATATAAATGTAGATACCGGGCGCTCACCTAGGCCGACTGGGCATTAAGTGCTGCAAATATGACACAGATTCCGCATTGAGCAAAAAATGTTCGCCTGTCACAGCACCGTCATACAACTTTATGAAACGACCCCTAATCCAACGCGAGTTGGGCTTGGGAACTGTCGAGTCTTGACCGGCAATATTGAACTGAAACTACCTTTTTAAATCCGCGAGACAAAACGGCTCGCGTTGGGGCAACAAACTTGGAGAAAATAATGATAAACAAAATAACGATTGGCGCTCTGCTTAGCAGCGTCGCACTTTTCGCTGTGCAACCCGCGATGGCCGCCGATGTGGCAGCACCAGCGCCCGCGCCGTCGGCAGCCAACACGCTTTCTTTGGAAGTGAACCCTGAGTTTTATGGCACGACGAAAGCCGGCAGTTTTGCCACAGGCGATTTGGACGATCTCAATTACAAAATCGCTCTGGCGCATTCCTTTAGTAACAATATTGTCTTGGGTGGTGACATACAATACACTCAGCGCGCGCCAATTACAGGCGTGAGCAGCTCAGTTGATCAAGCTGAAATCACTCTTGGCTATAAATTGAAACTGGACGCGGTCACCCTGACCCCTGGTGTATTGCTCGGCTATGGATTTGGCGATGAGCCCAAGATCAATCCGGCAAACAATTTTAACCCAGATGCCTATTGGGCAGTGACGCTAAACGCCGATTTCAAACTCAATTCGCAATGGACATGGAATGTGTTCAGCTTGCGCTATCGTAATGCCTTTGATTACACTTGGATTACGCCAAAGATTGCAACTGGCATCACCTACAACATTGATAAAACCGACGCTGTCTATTTTAACATCGGCAATGCTTGGAAAGACAAGGGCGACGGCAACGGCCTGTTGGAAGACAAATATAATATTGCAGTTGGCTACAAATATTCGTTCTAATTATTTAGTCCGTGTCGAAAAAGCACGGCTTAGCCCGGGCTTTTTTTTTGCGACTGCAGCGGGCGACTGATTCAACCAGCCTTATTCCGGTGGTTTTGAACACTGTAGCGCGCATGACATTCTCCATCAGTAAATGCGTTATCTATATAGTATACGGATTTAGTGGAGAATCAAGCCCTCGTTCATTAAAAAGAACAACACGTGTTTTTAGAAATACTTAAATATCAGTCTGCCGTTGGCAGTATGACATCAGCCTGATGCATCACTGAGGCCAGTGACGTGGTTTCCAACGCTGATAGGTAGTCGCCATAAGCCTTGGAGAAGGCTAGCCGCACTTCGCATTTTGCTTCCGTCTTGCAGTCATCACATCGCTTGTAGGCTGTGCGAGATAGGCAGGGCAGCGGCGCAATCGGCCCATCGATGATGCGCAGGACCTCGCCGTACGTGATTTCATGCGCCGGCTTCAACAGCAGGTAGCCGCCTGACTTGCCACGGCGGCTGGCGACGATGCCCTGATGCTTGAGGTCGAGGAGGATTTGTTCGAGAAATTTCTTGGGGATTACCTGCTGCTCGGCAATCTCCAGATCGGA
>DATCEN010000299.1:0-2883 GCA_036510015.1 Aestuariivirga sp. | reverse complement strand
AGATGGGTGCGGAAGTAACTCTCATCTCTGGGCCAGTTTCGCTGCCAACGCCATTTGGTGTCACCCGGATCGATGTCGTAACCGCCGATCAAATGTTGGCAGCTTGCGAAAAACTGAAAGCAGTCGATCTTGCGATTTTCTGTGCAGCTGTAGCGGATTGGAAAATCGCCAACCAAGCCCAGCAAAAGCTTAAGAAGAACGACAGGGCCGATGCGCCTGATCTTAAATTCGCATCCAATCCCGATATTCTTAAAACCATTGCTGGCTCGAAACAGGCCCGCCCCAAACTCGTTGTTGGTTTTGCAGCGGAAACTGAAAATGTGATTGAAAACGCCAAAGCAAAACTCAAAAGCAAGGGCTGTGATCTCATCATTGCCAATGATGTTTCACAAGGCGTGTTCGGCACTGACAAAAACACCGTGCATTTGGTTTCTGCGCATGGCGTGGAGGCATGGCCACAGTTTTCAAAATCAGAAGTTGCCCGCCGTATTCTTGAAGCCTGCGCGAAGTTACTCAAATGACTGAAGTTAAAGTCATGCGCCTTGCCAACGGCGAAGGATTGGAACTTCCGTCTTATGCAACATCTGGTGCTGCAGGGCTTGATTTGCGCGCAGCTGAAGGCGCAACATTAAAGTCAGGTGCCCGCGCTTTGATCTCTACTGGAATAGCCATTGCACTGCCCAAAAATCACGAGGCCCAGGTGCGCCCGCGTTCTGGCCTTGCCGTCAAACATGGTGTGACTGTACTCAACGCCCCTGGCACCATTGACGAGGATTATCGCGGTGAAATTAAAGTGCCGATGATCAATCATGGTGCGGAAGATTTTGTGATCAAGCGCGGCGACCGTATCGCGCAAATGGTGATTGCACCTGTCACCCATGCCAAGCTGATCGAAGTTTCATCACTGGATGAAACCGCGCGTGGTGTTGGCGGTTTTGGCTCATCGGGAAAAAGCTGATGGCACTTTCACCCGAAGAAGTGGAACGTTATGCCCGCCACATCGTGCTGCCTGAAGTGGGTGGCCCCGGTCAACAAAAGCTCGGTAACGCGCGGGTATTGGTGATCGGTGCAGGCGGCCTTGGCGCCCCCGTGTTGCAATATCTGGCCGCCGCCGGTGTTGGCACTTTGGGCATCGTGGATCACGACATCGTGTCGCTTTCCAATTTGCAGCGCCAGATCATTCACACCATGCACTTCCTCGGCAAGTTCAAGGTCGATAGTGCGGAGCATTTCATCGAAGATCTGAACCCACATGTTCACGTGGAGAAATTCGCCACCCGCATCACGCCACATAATGCCATGGAGCTAATTAACAAGTTCGATGTGATCGCTGACTGTTGCGATAATTTTAACACGCGATTTTTAGTGGCTGATGCTTGTTATTTCGCCAAAAAAACTTTGGTGAGTGCGGCGGTGGGCCAATTTGACGGTCAGATTTCAACCTACAAACCTTGGTTGAAAAATGCCGCTGGCCAGCCCTTCCCAACCTATCGTTGCTTCATCGGTGATCTGCCAGAGCCCGGCATGTTTCCGGCCTGCGAAACCGCAGGTATCTTAGGCGCACTGCCGGGGATATTAGGTTCAATGCAGGCAATGGAAGTCATCAAAGAACTGCTTGATATAGGCGAAAGCTTGGGGGGCCGCATCTTGATGTATGATGCCTTGATGGCGCGCTTTTTTGAAACATCTTTGAGCTGGAATCCCGAAAACCCGTTGACCGGTAACAGCCCCAGCATAACCAAGATTGATCCGCACAATTACGCATCAATGCCCAAAGGTGCTTTCTAAGATTGCTGAGGAAGTGAATGGTGGAGCCAGGCGGGATCGAACCGCCGACCTCTTGCATGCCATGCCGTTTTTCTTGATTCCCGCATATTCTTTAAGATACCTTATCTTTAACAAATTCAATAGGATAACTTCCCGCGATTTCTCGGCATGTCCAATTGATACCCGCAAAAATCACTGTTATCTGGTTGCTAGATGGTTGCTAGAAATCAAGTGAGCTCGTTGTGGCGTCAGTTCGAAAACACATAACCAAATCTGTTGTCGATGGCATGAAACCAGATGAGATCATTTGGGATACCAAACTGATTGGCTTCGGCGTGCGTTATCAGCGCCGCGACAAAGTGTTCGTTTACAAGTGCAGGATCGGCAACAGGCAACGCTGGTTTGCCATTGGCAAGTATGGTCAGCCTTGGACGGTTTCGGACGCCGAGAACCGCGTGAAGGTTATACAGGGTGATATTGCAAAAGACCTTGACCCAGCGGCCATCAGGGACGAGCGTGTCAGCAATCCAACTCTTCGGCAAGCTGGAGCGATATTTCTGGAAACCGTCGTTTCGAAAAGGCGCAAAGGAACTCAGATTCTATATCACGATTTTCTGAACCGCCTAATCTATCCCAAGCTTGGTGACGTTAAGGTCGCTCAAATCAAGTTTAGCGACATCGCTATTCTTCACTATGGATTGCGTAATACGCCAATCACGGCCAATCGTGTCATTGCTTCGCTCTCCGCACTGTTTTCGTGGTGTGAGAAATGCGGGCTCCGTCCCCCACATTCGAACCCGGTTCAAGGAGTCGAAAGATTTCCCGAGAAAAGCAAGGAACGTTTCCTGTCATCTCGCGAGTTGGGACGACTTGGAATTGCGCTTGCGCGGGCCGAACGCAACAACACTGAATCCGTTTTTGCGTTGGCAGCAATTCGGTTGTTGATTTTCACGGGTTGCCGCCGCAATGAAATTTTGGAATTGCAATGGAAAGATGTCAAAATCGAAAGAGCCATGCTTTTGCTTCCAGAGACCAAAACAGGTGCGAGGGCCGTCTACCTCTCAGCGCCAGCGCTTTCTGTCCTGGCGCGGCTTCCTAAGGTCAGTAAGAACCCTT
>DATCEN010000298.1:0-3391 GCA_036510015.1 Aestuariivirga sp. | reverse complement strand
TATGGGATCAGTTGGCTTGCCTCATCTTGGAGCCATTTTACAAGTCAGATTACCATGCACTATGGTTCTGGCTCTAACGTCTCGCCTTCTACAAGCATGGAGCTTTACGAAATCAATTTGCGCCGCATGCAAGTTGATACGGATCGTAAAGAGACGGGCCGTATATTGGAGTGGAAGTTGGCTGTGCCACGCGCGTTTCTGATTGATGAAATAGGCAAGAACGGCACACCATACACTGAAAAGAACTCTGATGCGACAGCTTACGGTGTCGACCTTGCCATGCAAGCAAGTGAGGACCTGAAAAGCTTTGTGCCAAAAACTTTGGTCACGGAAAAAGGGAAAATTCCGCGCGACATTATTATTGGATTTAGCAACAATCTCACCGACAGCAAGGGCACCAGCATAGGTTTCATAGTCGAGAATGATCTATGCGTCAGAGCCGAAGACGAACAACAAGAAGCGGCTAAGCTCCATGAACACGGATATAGTGGATGGTGTCATGACGAAGATTATCGCTGTCTAATATCAGCGCAACTGGATGGCTGGGGCATTGGATTTAACGTAACAAAAGATCTCTACTCAAGGCCACTTGAAGCCTGCGCAATGACCAAGGATTTTCTCAACAAATATACCATCAAACGTGACGACGGTCACACGGTTGCAAAAGGGGCGACACCATGAGCAATGACCTGATTTTTACTTCTGCTGCGACGCTCGCTCTCACCGATCAAGAAATAGCAATCTTGAAATCGCTTTTGAAGGCCCATGATCGCGCTGGCTTCTACATGCTGTATAATGCGATGACGGACAGCACAGAGGCTGGTCTTCAATCGCGCATATCAACCTTTTCAGGTTATGTGGGTGGAGCGGCACTTGCTGCAAACCGTTTGGCTCAAGTTGAAGATGGCCCCAACGGAATTGTCGGCAACACTTACCCGGGCATGTACGAGCTTTCGCAGCATATTGCAGAAAGTGCATTAAATTCAAAGGATAGAAAAAATCCTACGGGCATCGCTGATAACTTGCCGAAAAACGCAGGTCTCATCACTGACCCGCAATTTTTCAACACTGCCGATGCAGCGTGGACAGTAGAAAATGTTCAGGAATCACGGTGACACTCCATTTAACTTCTGAAACTCTCACCGTTTCTCTGGCGCAATATCTTTGATCCGCGCAACATGAGCCGCGATGTCTTCCTGTGTGTAAGGCGTGTGAATCCGGGTAGCGCTCGCAGGATTGAACCCTAGTCCCAGCTTTTCCTCTGGCCGCCAAGATTTCATCGGCCTAAACGGGCGCGGCACAAAGTTGCCGCCACAGGTGGGGCACACATTGTGCAGCACCTTCTCTGCGCAATCCGCACAATAAGTGCATTCATAACTGCAAATGCGTGCCTCAGATGATTTCGGCGGCAAATCCTTGTCGCAGAGTTCGCAATTCGGTCTGAGGTCGAGGCGTGCCATCAGCGTGGAAGTGTTGTCTCGCCCATCAAGAATTGATCCACCGCAGCGGCAGCTTGCCTGCCTTCGCGGATCGCCCAAACCACCAGCGATTGGCCGCGGCGCATATCGCCAGCGCTGAACACTTTATCCACTGAGGTTTTATATTCCTTCACATTGCCTTCCACATTGCCGCGTGAATCAAGCTTCACGCCCAATGTTTTCAGCATGCCTTCATGCACCGGATGCACAAAGCCCATCGCCAGCAACACGAGATCAGCCTTCAATTCAAATTCAGTGCCAGGAATGGGCTTGAAGTCAGAACCTGCACGTGCACATTTCAGCACTTTCACTTGGCCATCGGCACCTTCGAGTGAAACTGTGGCCACGGCAAAATCACGCTCCGCTCCTTCTTGTTGCGAGGAAGATGTGCGCAGTTTCATTGGCCAGTTCGGCCAAACCAACGCCTTGTTTTCTCTTTCAGGTGGCTTTGGCATGATTTCAATTTGGGTGACAGACAAAGCCCCTTGGCGCACCGATGTGCCGATACAGTCTGAACCCGTATCGCCACCACCCACCACCACAACATGTTTGTCTTTGGCGAGAATGGGATGATTATCCAGCGGGGTTTCCTTACCAATGCGGCGGTTTTGCTGCGGCAGGAAATCCATCGCGAAATGTACACCGGAAAGTTCGCGGCCCGGAATTGGCAAATCACGCGGCTTTTCGGCACCACCGCAGAGCAGCACAGCATCAAATGAATCAACCAACTGCTTGGCATCTTGCGTCACGCCAATATGCGCACCGTAATGGAAGGTCACTCCTTCGCCTTCCATTTGCGCAACGCGCCGATCAATCAAATGCTTTTCCATTTTGAAATCGGGAATGCCGTAACGCATCAATCCGCCTGCCTTGGCGTTCTTTTCAAACAGATGCACTTCATGGCCGACGCGAGCGAGTTGTTGTGCCGCCGCCATCCCCGATGGGCCGCTGCCAACCACTGCAACCTTTTTGCCGGTTTTCTCAATCGCAGGAAGCGGCTTCAGCCAGCCATTTTCCCAAGCCTTGTCAACAATGGCGCATTCAATGGTTTTGATGGTGACGGGATTATCATCAATGTTCAACGTGCAGCTTGCCTCACATGGTGCAGGGCAGATGCGGCCCGTGAATTCTGGGAAATTATTGGTGCTGTGCAGATTGCGCGAGGCTTCTTCCCAGTTGTTGCGATAAACCAGATCATTCCAATCCGGAATCTGGTTATTTACCGGGCAGCCATTGTGGCAATAAGGAATCCCGCAATCCATGCAGCGCGCCGCTTGCTTCTTGGTGCCTTCATCACCAAGCGGAATGAAAAATTCATTGTAATTGCGCACACGGTCAGCAGCCGGCGCATATTTGCGTTCAGCGCGGTCGATTTCCATAAAGCCTGTGATCTTGCCCATTATTATGCACCCTTCTTTATGCCAACGGTCATGCCGTTGCTGGTGGCTTGTGCCTTTTCCAAATCGGCCAAGGCGCGCGCATATTCAACTGGCATTACCTTCACAAACTTGGGCAGATAATTCGCCCAGTCATCAAGGATCACTCTGGCGCGCGATGAACCGGTGAATTTGTAATGCCTGGCCAGAAGCTCATGAATGCGGGTCGCATCATTCTTGTCCATACGGCTAGTGATATCCACCAAGCCATGTGATTCAAGATCGCCGCCATGATGTTGCTTGCGCTCAATCAGTTCTTCCTCTTCAGGAATGGGCTGAAGATCAACCATAGAAAGGTTGCAACGCTTTTCAAACGTATTGTCTTCATCAAGCACATAGGCCACACCGCCAGACATGCCAGCCGCGAAGTTGCGCCCGGTTGGGCCGATGACCAGCACACAGCCGCCGGTCATATATTCGCAGCCGTGATCGCCCGTGCCTTCAACAACAGCCACAGCCCCTGAATTGCGAACCGCA
>DATCEN010000297.1:0-2326 GCA_036510015.1 Aestuariivirga sp. | reverse complement strand
CGCGCGGTTGCCAACACGTCACCTTTTTTGGCTGTGGCACTCTTCACTAATTTCAGTGTGCTGGCTTTCATAAGCACTCGCGCTTTGGCCACCGCTATGCGGCTGGTTACTTCTTTACCCGCCACATCCACCATATGGGCTTCGCCTTTGGTATTGATATGAGAGAGCTTGCTCATCGATTAAGGATGGCCTTAGTTGCCGCCGTCACGTCGTCTTGCCGCATCAGGCTTTCACCAATCAGAAATGTGGACGCTCCAACTTTGGCAAGCCGCGCAAGATCAGCGGGTGTGAACAAGCCACTCTCGGTTACAATCATACGGTCTTTCGGGACCATGGGGCCTAGCCGCTCCGTGGTTTCCAGCCTCGTTTCAAAATTGTGCAGATTGCGATTGTTGATCCCAATCATCGGCGAACGGAGTTTCAGCGCACGGATGAGTTCAGCTTCATCATGCACCTCAATCAGCACATCCATGCCGAGCGTCATTGCAGCATTTTCCAATTCTGCGGCCAAGGCATTATCAATCATTGCCATGATCAGCAGAATGCAATCGGCCCCCCAGGCGCGAGCCTCAAACACTTGATAAGTATCCAGCATAAAATCTTTGCGCAACGCGGGCAGGGCACAAGCCGCGCGCGCCTGCATGAGAAATTCTGGCGCGCCCTGAAATGAAGGTCTATCCGTCAACACGGAAAGACAAGCGGCACCACCCAAGGCGTAAGCTTTTGCCAAAGCTGGTGGATTAAAGTCAGCGCGGATCAACCCCTTTGAAGGTGAAGCTTTTTTGATCTCAGCGATTAGTCCGTATTGGCCCGTCGCTTGCTTGGTTTTCAATGCTGCATAAAACCCGCGTGGTGGTGCCTGCGCTGCGATCAATTCACGCAAAGCATTCACTGGCACATTGGCCTTGGCGGCGGACACTTCCTCGCGCTTATAAGTGGCAATTTTATCGAGGATGGTTGTCATCAGCTGTTTGAAACCTCAATCAGCTTAGCCAAAGCTTTTTTTGCCGCACCAGATTTCACCGCATCTCGGGCATGTGCTGTGGCGTGTTTAAAATCAGTCTCCTTGCCAGCAACGATTAGAGCCGCCGCCGTTGTCATCAAAGCTGCATCAGCAAAAGCTGAAGCCTTACCATCCAACACATGGCGCAGCGCCTCTGCGTTATGCGCGGCATCGCCACCTTTCAGATCATCAGGATTTGAACGTGCCAAGCCAGCTGCCTCAGGTGTCAGCTCAAAAGATCGGATAACTCCGCCCTTAAGTTCGCTAATCCATGTGGTTCCGGTGGGCACAATTTCGTCCATGCCGCCTTCGCCGTGACAAATCCAACACGTTTCGCTGCCCAAATTCTTCAACACTTGCGCTAAAGGTTCAACCCAAGCCTTTGAATATACGCCAGTAACTTGCCGCTTAACACCAGCAGGGTTTGACAATGGGCCAAGCAAATTGAAAATCGTGCGCGTGCCAAGCTCCACGCGCGTTGGCCCCACAAATTTCATCGACGAATGGTGCGCTGGTGCAAACATAAAGCCCAAGCTTGCTTCGCTTATGCACTGCGAAATTGTTTCAGGAGCAATGTCGATCTTCACGCCAAGGGCCATTAAAACATCGGCAGCACCTGACTTAGAAGATAAAGCGCGGTTACCATGCTTAGCCACTTTTAAGCCAGCGCCTGCCGCAATAAACGCCGCACACGTTGAAATGTTATATGAGCCCGAGGCATCGCCACCGGTGCCCACAATATCAATGGCATCGGGAGGAGCCATAACGCTCAGCATTTTCTCGCGCATGATTTCAACGGCCCCGGTGATCTCATCGACAGTTTCACCGCGAACCCGCAACGCCATGAGCAAGCCTGCGATCTGCGATGGTGTAGCCTCGCCAGACATCATGACGTTGAAGGCTTCGCGTGCTTCCGCGCGGCTTAGCGCTTGGCCACTTGCTGCCTTGGCGATCAATGGTTTGAGTTCAGCCATGTTTCACCTTGGCTGCTTCGAGAAAGTTATTCAAAATCTTGTGGCCGTGTTCCGAGGCGATGCTTTCAGGGTGGAATTGCACGCCATGCACATTCATGGTTTTGTGTTGCAGGCCCATAATGATGCCGGCGGTTTCAGCTGTTACTTCAAGTTCAGCTGGAAGTGAGGCGCGCTCAACCACCAATGAGTGATAACGCGTCGCGGTGAAATCCTGCGGCACAGAATTAAACACGCCTCTATTGTCATGACGCACAGCAGAAACTTTGCCATGCATCTGGGTGGGCGCGCGCACAACTTTGCCGCCAAAAGCCTCACCAATGGCTTGCAAACCAAGGCAAACGCCTAAGAT
>DATCEN010000296.1:0-4864 GCA_036510015.1 Aestuariivirga sp. | reverse complement strand
CCTTAATGCCGCCTGCTCCTCAAACCTTCGCGCTATGTGAAGCCTCAGGCGAATAACATAGATCCAAAATCTTTTGCAGACCAGCGGCACGGCGGAAATCAGGATCACCGTTTTTCTTATCCACAACAGCCGTGATGAATTTATGATAATTGGTGAGGCCAGCTTCGGTTCGCACCACGTCACGCCAAGCTTGGGTGTGCACATCCTCGCCTATGCATTTGCGTAGCGTGGTGAGATCATGGTCGTTGGAGATTTCCAATGCACCTTTGTTGCCGAACACATGCAGGCGCAGCGTGTTGCCATAACCTGTCATAAAGCGGCTCGCGTGAATGATACCCATGGCACCATTCTCAAATTCCACCGTCATGGAAGCCGAGTCATTCGCATCCAAATCATATTTGCCGATCTTGTCGCCCGGCGCTTTGTGGAAGGTTTTGAGTTTGGCCTGTATTGAGACCGGCATCATGCCCACGCAGAATGTGGTGAAATCTAAGATGTGAATACCAACATCGCCGAGCACACCCTTGGAGCCATGCTTTTCAGAAAGACGCCACAGCCATTTGTCTTCTTTATCCCAGCTACCCCAATGATTTCCCACGAGCCAGCTTTGGCGGTAGCTGGCTTCCACATGACGGATTTCGCCCAACTCACCAGCTTCAACAATTTTCTTGGCAGCATGAAGTGCGGCCACGTTGCGATAGGTCAAGTTCACCATATTGATGAGCTTGTGCTTATCTGCCGTGGTTGCCATTTCATCAGCCAACGCAAAATTCTCAGCTAAAGGCTTTTCGCAAAATACGTGCTTCTTGGCGGTGAGCAATTTCATCGTGGTGGGGTAGTGGATTGAATCGGGCGTAACATTGGCTGCTGCATCAAACTGGCCCCAAGCGATGGCTTTATCCAGATCAGTGAAATGTTTCTTGATGCCGAATTGTTTGGCAAACTCAGCTGCACGGCCGGGCACCACATCAACTGTGGCCACCAATTCGCAGCGCGGATCAGCAGCAAAAGCCGTTGCATGGGCTTGTGCCATGCCGCCCGTGCCGAGAACCAGGAGGCGAATTTTGCCAGATGCCTTTTTGAACAAAGCCATTACTTAAATCCTTCTTCGCCCGGTGCATGAAGCGTTGGGCCTTTTACTTTCAGTGGCACTGGGGCCTTATCATGTGGCACATTTGGTGCTGGGTGAATACCCTTCCAAGGCTTGGCTGGATTGTAGGCCCAGCGCGCCGCATTGCGGATCACCTGTAACACCTGCTTGTTGTGATAGGTGGGATAAGCTTCATGGCCGGGGCGGAAATAGAAAACGTTGCCAGCACCACGGCGGTAAGTAACACCAGAGCGAAACACCTCGCCGCCTTCAAACCAAGAAATCATAACGGTTTCAAGTGGCTCAGGAATTGAGAATGGTTCACCATACATTTCTTCGTGTTCAATGAAGATCTGCTCTGGCAGGCCTTCAGCAATCGGGTGATTTGGATTGATGATCCAAACGCGTTCATTCTCGCCCGCCTCACGCCACTTCAATGAGCATGGTGTGCCCATTAGCCGTTTGAAGATTTTGGAATAGTGGCCAGAGTGCAAAACAATCAGGCCCATGCCTTCATACACGCGCTTGGCCACACGCTCGACGATGTGATCTTTGACATCGCCATGTGCGGCGTGGCCCCACCAGATCAGCACATCAGTTTCGTTCAAGCGCTTCTGGCTCAGGCCATGTTCAGCATCATCATCAAGGCGCGCCGTTTCAACTTTAAATTCCTTGTGGCCTGCAAAGCCCTTTTTCAAAGCACCGTCCATACCTTTTGGATAAAGTCTTTGGACAAGCTTGTTGGTTTGTTCGTGGCGATGTTCGTGCCAGATCAATACGCGAATGGTCATAACTGCCTCACTAATTTAGATTGAATTGCCTTGCTCGTTAAAGAAATGAACCTTGCCTTTCAAGGGTGCAATTTGAACCTTGGAGCCAACGGTGTGTTTGGTGGTGCCGCTTTCACGCACGATGACTGGTTCCTCAGTGCCGATGTCAACAAAGACATAGGAGTCTGAACCCAGTGTTTCCGCATGGATCACTTTTCCAGCCCAGCCGCCTTTGGTGACGAATTCCAAATGCTCTGAGCGCACCCCGATGGTGTGGGCTTTGTAAGGAGAAGCGAATTTTCCAGTCATTAAGTTCATCTTTGGTGAGCCGATGAAACCAGCCACAAAGATATTGGCTGGGGTTTCATAAAGTTCCAGAGGTGTGCCCACTTGTTCGATATAACCATCGCGCAACACGCAAATACGGTCCGCCAAGGTCATGGCCTCAACTTGGTCATGCGTCACATAGACCATGGTGACGTTGTTCATGGAGTGATGCAGTTTGGCGATTTCAAGCCGCGTGGCAACACGAAGTGCGGCATCGAGATTTGACAAGGGCTCATCAAACAAAAACACTTTTGGATCGCGCACAATGGCGCGGCCGATGGCAACACGTTGGCGCTGGCCGCCCGAAAGTTGCTTAGGCAGGCGGTCTAAGTAAGGGGTGATTTGCAAAAGTGCTGCGGCTTTCCCAACACGGGTTTTGATTTCGTCCTTGTTGTTTTTTGCAAGCTTCATGCCGAAGGCCATGTTTTGAAACACTGTCATATGCGGATAAAGCGCGTAAGACTGGAACACCATGGCGATGCCGCGTTTTGATGGAGCAAGCGCATTTACGATCTTACCATCAAATTCCATGGTGCCTGAGGTAATATCTTCAAGTCCGGCGATCAGACGCAACATGGTGGATTTGCCGCAACCCGATGGGCCAACAAACACCATGAACTCTCCCGATTTGATTTCGAGATCAACACCTTTGATGACGTTGACGGCGCCGAAAGACTTTTTGAGATTTTTGATTGATATACTGGCCATGATTAACCCTTCACACCGCCGGCAGTGAGGCCAGCAATAATCTTACGTTGGAAAATGAGAACAAGGGCGATCAATGGAACTGTGACGATGACAGATGCCGCCATGATTGGCCCCCACGGAATTTCATGCTCTGAATTGCCTGACAGCAACGCTATGCCCACGGGCACGGTGCGAGCTGCATCGTTTGAGGCAGTAAACGTCAGGGCATATAAATATTCATTCCATGCCGCGATAAAAGCCAGCAAGCCAGTTGTCACCAACGCTGGCCACATCAATGGCATAAAGATTTTACTGACGATGACCCACGGTGTTGCGCCATCCACAATCGCCGCTTCCTCAAGTTCAATGGGCAGATCACGCATAAAAGTTGTTAAAACCCAAACGGTGAAGGGCAACGTGAAAATAGTGTAGGAGAAAATCAGCGACCAATCAGTGTTGTAAAGGCCCAAAGCTCTTACAACTTCGAACAAGCCAGCGAGAACGGCCACTTGTGGGAACATTGATACACATAAGATTGTCATCAGCATCAATGAGCGACCGCGAAAGCGCACACGCGAGAGCGCATAGGATGCAGTTACCGCGATGAAGAGTGCCACAATTACTGTGATCGAAGACACCCAAACTGAATTCCATATGTTACGCAGGAAGGAGCCGTTTCCGCTGAACAATACGTTATAATAATTGTCGAGATGAAAGGTTCTTGGGTAATATGAAATCTCAAATATTTCTGCGCCAGTTTTGAAGCTGGTGACTATGGCGTAATAGAACGGAAACACCGCCTGCAAAACAATGATCACAACGAATGCGTAAAAAGCAGTGTTTTTAATCCACGCGGGGATCATTGTACGCCTCCGTCAAGGTTCACGCGGCCGATTTTAATATAGAGTGTTACCACCACTAATAAGAACAAGAACAGCAGTGTGGATTCTGCCGAGCCATAGGCGAACTTGTCAAAATCAAACAAGTTTTCGCGCGCGATTACTGACATGGTTTTGGTTTGCGAAGAGTTTGGTGTGAGGATGTAAACCAGATCGAAAATGCGCAAAGCATCCATCATGCGGAAGATCACCGCCACCATCAAGGCAGGCAAAACCAATGGCAATGTCACTTTAAAGAACACCTTTACAGGGTGAACGCCATCAATCTCTGCTGCTTCATAAACATCGCCTGGTACCATTTGCAGGCCAGCCAAAATAAGCAGTGCCATGAAGGGAACAGTTTTCCATGTATCCACGCCTACAACCGCAATCATGGAATAATTCGCATCTGCGACCCACGCGATTTTTTCATGAATTATGCCGAGCTTAATCAACATGTCGTTGACGATGCCCAATTGGTCATTAAGCATCCAACCCCACATTTTTGCCGAAACCACTGTTGGAATGGCCCAAGGAATAAGAATAGCAGCGCGCACAAAACCGCGGCCTTTGAAGTTTGCATTTAGCACCAGCGCCACGGCCATGCCGAGGCAGGTTTCAAGCACCACCGACACAACGCCAAATCGTAATGTGTTCCACACTGCGTTCCACCAGGCCTTGTCCATCAACACGCCAAAATAAAGGGTTTCGCCACTGTCGGTATGGAGCACTTTGAAATAATTTTTGAAGCCAATGAATTTGGCGTCATAGAGATGAAGTAGCGAGGCATCCGTGAGCGAAAACCAAACTGAACGCGAAAGTGGCCATGCGGCCACGATCAGCAGGACAACAATCATTGGCGAGAGAAAAATCCACGCAGAGCGAACACGACCCGCCTGCAATTCATTACGCATGGGCTTTTGATTTTCAGTTAGGTTGCTCATGATCCCCGCCCACCGATTTTTTTGTTAAGCTCGCACAAATAACGCTCCGGAACAAACCAGAAATAGAACCCGCAGGCAGCGAAGGATGACCGCCTGCGGGCATTTTGAGAAAGCTGTTATTTCCAGCCGTCGCCCTTAAGTTCGGTAAGCTTGGCTTCAAGTGCCTTC
>DATCEN010000295.1:0-5041 GCA_036510015.1 Aestuariivirga sp. | reverse complement strand
GGTGTTGTGGTCTTCGTCTTCGATATCGTGCGCGGCGATTTTCAAGCCATAAATCTTGGCGGCCAAAGCAGTGGCGATGGCGGCGCGGGATTTATCACCGCTATCGCGCAATTCACGTGCAGCGCCTGCAGTATCAGCGGCAACAATCGGTGTGAGATGATATTTCTTGATTGCCTTGCGACACTGGCCAAGTGCGTGCACATGACTGTGCACGGTTTTGGCTTGGCTCAATTTAGCACCCGGCAAGATAAGCAGTTGAAAGCGGATGCGCAGGAAATGTTCGCCCACGATGGAAAGGCCAGAGTCTGGCAACAAATGATGCACGTCAGCCACGCGGCCTGCCGTGGTGTTTTCAATTGCGATCATCGCAAGCGCAGCACGGCCAGATTTCACCGCCTGAAACGCATCCTCAAAAGTGTTGCAGGGCAGCGGCTCAAAATCAGGGTACGTTTCCATACAAGCGATATGAGAGTTGGCACCGGGCTCTCCCTGATAAGCGATTTTCAGTTTGGTCATGATTGGTTTCTCATTATGCGCCGCAGCTCTTCAAGATTTTGCGCGGTATCAACATTCAGTGGCATACTGTCAACCTTCACGGCAGCGATGTGCAAGTCCGCCGCCAAAGCCAGTGCGAGTTCATGGGCCACAGGCCCGTGTTTGGCCCCGTGACTGGCAGCGGCAAATGTATTCAGCGCGGCGCGGTGCCACGCATAGACCGGAATATGAGCGCGCCCTCCAGCTTCCTGGCTGACACTGCGCAGCCAAGCCACTTCGCGTTCACCCTCTAAGGGCGCATCCAGCCGCCACACGGATTGCGCGCCAACTGGGCCAGCCAGCGTTGCGCCATCTACATTGGCGTTGGTGAGGCCTGCCAGACAGCGGCGTAATGACAGCGCATCGATGGATGCTAATGTGCAGGGCAGAACCACGACATGAGAGAATTTGTTCTCCTTGTCACGCATGGCCAACACACTTGCGGCCATCGCGTTAAGGGAGCTTTCGCGCAGTGGTGAAACCAAAACATCGCGGCCATTTTTACGCATGAATTCTGCCACCTGATGATCCGGCGTTGCCACGATAACCATGCCAAGCCCGGCCTTTTCAACATTGTCAGCGGCTCTTGCCACCAAGGGCTGGCCAGCCACATCCACCATGGGAAGGCCCGGTAGTGCCGCCCCACTCAAGTTGGCGGTGATAACAACTGCGGTATTTTCAAATTCAATCATGGGTTTATTCAGCTTTCTTGGCCAAAGCGCGGCAAATTGGCTTATCACTTTATAGGTATTGAACCGATTTGCGGAAGCCATTAGTTTCCGCCGCGATTTGATATTGAATTCAAGGGGCAAGAGTCGGTCATGGATAGCTTTGAGTGGAATAAGATTGCAGGCGCAGTTTTGGGCACGTGCCTGTTGGTATTTGGCTTGAAGCTAGCGGGTGGCGGACTTTTCAGCACCGAAGCTCCGGCCAAGCCCGGCTATGTCATTGCAGTTGCCGATGCGCAATCAGCCGGTGCCAAGCCAGCTGATGCTGCCGCTGGTGCTCCTGCCGTTTCACTTGGAACACTTCTGGCCTCAGCCGACAAAGCCAATGGTGAAGTTGATACCAAGGCCTGCCAAGCCTGCCATGATTTCACCAAGGGTGGCCCCAACAAAATTGGCCCCAATCTTTACGGCGTAGTGGGCCGCAATATGGCTTCCGTAGAAGGCTTTAGTTACTCAGAGGGCCTCAAAGCCAAGGGTGGCAAACCCTGGACCTATGAAGAACTCAACCAGTGGGTCAAAAACCCGAAATACATGGTAAAAGACACCAAGATGGCCTTTGCCGGTATCCCAAATGACAAAACCCGCGCTGATGTGTTGGCCTATCTCGGCTCGTTGTCAGATTCGCCAGTGCCATTCCCTGCGCCTTAAGTTTCGCTTCGGCCCCAAGGTAGCGATAAAAGGCCACTTGGGGGAGCATGTTGCGAAAAAGTTGAATGACTTTTTCGATAAGAACATGCTCCAACTTTATGATTTGGCGCGAATTCTTATCGACCGGATGATTACATCCGGTCGGAAAGCGCGCTAGTGTGAAACGAATCATTTGAGGTTCTCATGCTCACGCGCCGCCGCCTGATCCAGCTTTCCGCTATCGCACCTTTCTTGCCCGGTCAGCGTAGCTTTGCGGCGGAGGCAAAATTATCACATGCCGTTTCGCTGTTTGATGACATCAAATATGCCGCAGACTTTAAGGGATTTGATTACGTCAACGCCGCAGCACCCAAGGGCGGAAAATGGCGACAAGCCGTTGTTGGCTCATTCGACAGTTTGAACGATTACACCGTGAAAGGTGATGGCCCGGGCGTTGGCATTTTGGACACGCTGATGGTGGCCTCATTGGATGAACCCGCCACGCGTTATGCATTGATCGCTGAGGCGATATCCTATCCCGAGGATAAATCCAGCGTGACGTTCAGGCTTAACCCCGCCGCGCACTTTCATGATGGCATGCCGATCACGGTTGAAGATGTTATCTTCAGCATGCAGACCCTGAAGGCCAATCTTCCTAACTATGCAGCCTATTGGAAGAACGTGGTCAAAATGGAAAAGACCGGCGAGCGCGAGGTGACGTTCACCTTTGATGAGAAAAACAACCGCGAGCTGCCAAGCATTGTGTCTGAACTGCCCGTGCTGCCGAAACATTGGTGGCAAGGCCAAGGTGCTGATGGCAAGCAGCGCAACACTGATGAGCCAACAATGGAACTGCCGCTTGGTTCTGGCCCATATAAGTTTAAATCGGCTGCCGCTGGCGCCACGTTGGTTTTGGAGCGGGTGCAGGATTATTGGGCCAAGGACTTGCCGTCGCAGATAGGCCAAAACAATTTTGATGAGATGCAATATACATTTTATCAAACACCGCAGGTGGCTTTTGAAAGCTTCAAGTCTGGGGATTCCGATTATCAGATTGAGGCCAGCTCTAAGCAATGGGCCACTGGGTATGATTTTCCAGCAGTGAAAGACGGGCGTGTTGTAAAAGCCATGCCAGGTTTAAAACAAGTGCACGGCATGCAGGCCTATGTTCTTAATTTGAGGCGCGCCAAATTCCAAGATGTGCGCGTACGTCGTGCGATGCTGCTGGCCTTTGATTTTCAATGGGCCAATGCAAATTTGTTTTATGGCCTATACCAACAATCGCGCTCATTCTTTAACGGGTCAGAATTTGAAGCCAAGGGTCTGCCCTCACCGGAAGAGCTGGAATTGCTTACCCCGCTCAAAGATAAAGTGCCACCAGAAGTTTTCACCACAGAATATCAGAATCCAGTGAATGCTGACGGCACAGCGCGGCGCAAGAATTTGCAAGCAGCCAACCAATTGTTGAAAGAAGCTGGCTGGAATGCGGTAGATGACAGCGGCAGGCGCGTGCTCAAAAACGCCAAGGGCGAAACGCTCTCGGTGGACTTTGCGCTGGATAACCCGCTGTTTGAACGCATCACCTTGCCTTACAAAGAGCAGTTGGAACTGTTAGGTTTTGTCGTCAGCATCCGCACGCTTGATCCGGCGCAATCAAAGAAAATCGAAGATCAGTTTGACTATGACATCATCGTCAACAATTTTGCGCAAAGCCTTTCGCCGGGCAATGAGCAGCGGTATTTCTTTGGGTCGGCTGAGGCTGATCGGCAAGGCTCACATAATTATGCAGGCATCAAGAACGAGGCCATTGATGCGCTCATTGAAAAGCTGGTGTTCGTGAAAGATCGTCAGGCTTTGGTGACGGCCTGCCGCGCTCTAGACCGCGTCTTGATGTGGAATTATTACGTGGTGCCGCAATGGTTTTCTGCCAATCAGCATATCGCATATTGGGATCGTTTTGGGCAGCCGGAAAAATCGCCGGTTTATGCATTGCCTGCGCCCACAACTTGGTGGTTTGACGAAGCCAAAGCCGAGAAGATTTCGGGCTGATGGGCCCGTATATTCTCAAGCGCCTCCTGTTGATGATCCCTACTTTGTTGGGGGCTTTGCTTATCACATTTACGATAACGCAATTTGTGCCGGGTGGGCCGATTGAGCAATTGATCGCCAAGCTTGAAACGCCGGGTCAGCTTGATAACAAATTAAATGGTGGCGCCGAAACTGTTCAGACCGTGGCCAAAGGTGCGACCTATCAAGGGGCGCGCGGCATTGATCCAGAGATCATCAAAAAATGGGAAAAGCAATTCGGCTTTGATAAGCCTGCCCCGCAACGCTTTGCAGAGATGGTGTGGAACTATGCGCGTTTTGATTTTGGCGAAAGTTATTTTCAGTCCAAGCCCGTCATCCAGCTGATTAAAGAAAAACTGCCAGTGTCCATTTCATTGGGACTTTGGTTGATGGTGATGTCTTACACAATTTCTATTCCGCTGGGCATTGCCAAGGCTGTGCGTGAAGGCAGCAATTTTGATGTGTGGACATCAGCCGTCATCAGCATTGGTTATGCCATACCCAACTTCATTTTTGCTATTATGCTGATTGTCGTTTTTGCGGGCGGCAGCTATTGGAGTTTCTTTCCCTTGCGTGGGCTGACATCTGATAATTTTTCTGATCTCAGCCTGTGGGGGAAAATCTGCGACTATGCCTGGCACATCACGTTGCCGATCATCGCTATGGGCGTTTCTGCATTTACCACCACCACGATGTTGACGCGTAATTCCTTTCTTGATGAAATTCGCAAACAATATGTGGTGACGGCGCGCGCCAAGGGTTTAAGTGAATCTCGCGTGCTATATGGCCATGTGTTTCGCAACGCCATGATGTTGGTGATTGCTGGCTTTCCCGGCGCATTCATCAGCGCGTTTTTCACCGGCTCACTTTTGATTGAACAAGTGTTCTCACTCGATGGCTTGGGTTATCTCACTTACAAATCCACCGTGAACCGCGACTATGCCGTGGTGTTTGCATCCATGTGGGTGTTCACTTTGATAGGTCTGCTTTTGGCACTCGTTTCTGATCTCCTCTATATGTGGATTGATCCGCGCATCGATTTTGAAACACGGGAGGTTTGAGTGAAACTCTCGCCTCTTAACCAG
>DATCEN010000294.1:0-4192 GCA_036510015.1 Aestuariivirga sp. | reverse complement strand
AAAAATGGCAGAGCCACTGGGCTCAAATGCGAACACACCATGGAAAAGAACAGAAAACTTGTCGGCACTGGCGAAAGTTTTGAAATCAAGACGGACATGATTTTCAAAGCCATCGGCCAAACTTATATAGACACCGCAAAGAGCGTTATTGCCTTAGACCAAGGACGCATCAAAGTTGACGCTGAAAAGCGCACGTCAGTCAAAGGCATATGGGCTGGCGGCGATTGCATTGCTGGCGGCCAAGATCTCACCGTTTCTGCCGTCGATGACGGACGGCGCGCCGCAGAATCCATTCATATTGCTTTGTCCGCTTAGAGAGAGAACCAATATGGCAGACCTTCGCTCAAACTTCGTCGGCATTAAATCACCTAATCCATTTTGGTTGGCTTCAGCCCCACCCACAGACAAGGAATATAATGTGGTGCGCGCTTTCAAGGCTGGCTGGGGTGGCGTTGTTTGGAAAACCTTGGGCGAAGAGGGCCCACCAATCGTTAACGTCAATGGGCCGCGTTACGGTGCAATTCATGGTGCAGATCGCCGCCTGCTTGGCCTCAACAACATTGAGCTGATCACTGACCGCCCGCTTGAGGTCAATCTGCAAGAGATAAAGAAAGTCAAACGCGAATGGCCAGATCGCGCCGTGGTGGTTTCTCTCATGGTACCTTGCGAAGAAGAGCCTTGGAAAAAAATTTTGAAGCGTGTGGAAGAAACCGAGGCGGATGGCGTTGAACTGAACTTCGGTTGCCCACACGGTATGTCTGAACGCGGCATGGGCTCTGCCGTGGGCCAAGTGCCGGAATATATCGAAATGGTGGCACGTTGGTGCAAACAACATTCGCGCATGCCAGTAATCGTAAAACTTACTCCTAATATCACCGACATTCGATTTCCCGCGCGTGCAGCTCTGAAGGGCGGCGCTGATGCCGTCTCGCTCATCAACACCATTTCATCGATTGTTTCAGTTGATTTAGATAGCTTCTCGCCCAATCCATCAATTGACGGCAAAGGCAGTCACGGGGGCTATTGTGGCCCAGCAGTGAAGCCCATCGCTCTAAACATGGTGGCCGAAATTGCGCGCGACAAAGAAACCCATGATCTCCCCATCTCAGCCATAGGCGGCATCACCACATGGCGTGATGCGGCGGAATTCATCTCCATGTCGGCTGGCAATGTGCAAGTCTGCACCGCGGCCATGACTTATGGATTCAAGATTGTGGAAGAAATGAAATCCGGTCTTGCCCGTTGGATGGATGAAAAAGGCTTTGCCACAATCGAAGCGTTCCGTTCCCGCGCCGTGCCTAATGTCACCGACTGGCAATATCTGAATTTGAACTACATTGCCAAAGCCAAGATCGACCAAGACGCTTGCATCAAATGCGGCCGCTGTTATGCGGCCTGTGAAGACACCTCGCACCAAGCAATCATGAAAGAAAAGGACGGCGCACGCCACTTCGAAGTGATCGATGCTGAATGTGTGGCATGCAATTTATGTGTCGAAGTCTGTCCAGTAGAAAATTGCATCACTTTGGAAAGGCAGACCTCCGGCACGGACCCACGCACCAACAAGCCGATTGACAACAGTTACGCAAATTGGACGCAACACCCCAACAATCCATCGCAGAAAAAAGCGGCTGAGTAAGGTTTCTAAATTTTGACTGAAAATGTGATCGAAGCGCGAAATTTGGGACTCAGTTTTGAAACACAAGATGGGCCAGTTCAGGCATTGTCAGAAATCAGCCTATCAGTTGTGGAGGGTGAATTCATTTCCCTCATCGGTCCATCTGGCTGTGGCAAAACCACATTATTGCGCGCTATTGCCAATCTTGAAACGCCAACTTCGGGCAGCCTCACTGTCAATGGCATGAGTGCCGAGGCAGCGCGTCTTGCACGTGCTTATGGCTATGTATTTCAAGCCCCTGCCCTGCTGCCTTGGCGCAGCGTAAAGGACAATGTAAAGCTGCCGCTTGAGATCATGGGCCTTGATGATGTGGCGGGCCGCGTGTCGCGCAATCTCGATCTGGTCAAGCTCAACGGCTTCGAACAGAAATTCCCGTGGCAGCTTTCAGGCGGGATGCAGCAGCGTGTTTCGATCGCACGCGCCTTGGCATTTGATCCCAAACTTCTGTTGATGGATGAGCCGTTCGGTGCTTTGGATGAAATCGTACGGGATAAGCTGAACCAGCAGCTGTTAGAACTTTGGGCACGAACCAAGAAGACTGTGGTCTTCGTCACGCATTCAATTCCAGAAGCAGTGTTTCTGTCCACTAAAATCGTAGTGATGAGCCCAAGGCCGGGCCGCATTATCGATTTGATCGACGTTGATCTGCCTTCTGTACGAAATCTGGAAATTCGCGAGACATCCGCGTTCCTGAAAATTGCTCACCGCGTGCGCGAGGGTCTCAAATCGGGGCACAGCTATGAGGATTAATACGAAAGGCAATCTGATGCCGATCCTCACCATAACACTTGCCATCATCGTTATCTGGTATCTCGCTTGCATCCCGATGAATGCAGTTCTGACAACGCCCAAAATTGCCAACGCAGGCGGCGGGTTGGCAAACACACTGGCTTATTCGTGGAGCGAAGTGCGGCCAGTATTGCCCAGCCCTCATCAAGTGGCGCGCGAAATCTGGAACACGGTTTTTGCGGTGGCGCCGTGGACAATCAAATCACTGGTTTATCATTTGTGGATCACGCTTTCGTCCACGCTGGTGGGCTTCATTATGGGTGGTCTATTGGGCATTCTGCTTGCCATAAGCATTGTGCATACGACCTCGTTGGAAAAAAGCCTGATGCCTTGGGTGATTGCCTCCCAAACCATTCCCATTCTCGCCATAGCACCGATGTTAATCGTGGTTTTAGGCAAAACTGGCCTGCCCGATATTTTCACCAAGGCCAGCATCTCGGCATATCTCTGCTTCTTCCCCGTCACCATCGGCATGGTAAAGGGTTTGCGCTCGCCAGATGTTATGCAACAGGATTTGATGCGCACCTATAATGCGTCATGGACGCAGACCCTGTGGAAGCTGCGGCTGCCAGCATCTCTGCCCTTCCTATTTACCTCACTAAAAGTGTCTTTTGCCATAGCACTTACCGGGGCCATCGTAGCCGAATTGCCCACTGGTGCAGTGGCAGGGATCGGTGCGCGGCTGCTCAACGGCTCATACTATGGCAATACGTTACAAATCTGGTCGGCACTTTTTGTGGCAGCGTTTGCCGCGGCCATGATGGTTTGGTTGCTTGGCGAGTTAGAAAAGCAAAGCCTCAAGCGGATGGGGGCAAAACCATGATGCGCGCCGTCGTCACGCTGCTTGTCAGCTTGGGACTAAGCATTTTGATTGCGGTGAGCTTCAGCCGCACCAACCCGCCAACAGGCCGAGATTGGACACTATCATTCGCCTTTGTTATCTGCAGCTGGGTGGCGGCTTGGAGCGCCAGCTGGGTTGCCGATCTGGTGCTTCCCAAGGCCCAGACGCGCTGGATTGTGCCCACGATTTTTGGCCTTGGTGTAATTGCCGCTTGGGAGGCCTATGTTCGTGCTTCCGCCATTCCCGTTGTTCTGTTGCCATCACCTTCTGAGATTGCCGCAAAATTTGTGGCCGCACTTCCCATTCTTAAGGCAGATTTTGTGCAAACCATTTTGCGTGCAGTCATCCCCGGATGGCTGATGGGCTCTGGCGCTGGCTTTCTTGCCGCCCTACTGTGTGACCGAAATGACTTTTTACGGCGCGGGCTCTTGCCTCTTGGAAACCTCGTAGCTGCACTGCCCATTGTAGGAGTTGCACCTATCCTTGTAATGTGGTTCGGTTTTGACTGGCCGTCAAAGGCGGCGATGGTGGTGGTGATGACCTTCTTTCCTATGCTCATCAATACATTGGCAGGTCTCAATGCATCAGGCCAAATGGAACGTGACTTGATGCGCGGCTATGGCGCTGACTGGTTCACCACTCTAATCAAACTGCGCCTTCCTGCCGCCATGCCTTTCATTTTCAACGCACTTAAGATCAATTCCACTTTGGCGATGATCGGAGCCATAGTTGCAGAATTCTTTGGCACGCCTATCGTGGGCATGGGCTTTCGTATGTCTACTGAGGTGGGCAGACAGAATTTGGATATGGTCTGGGCCGAAATTGCGGTTGCCGCCATTTCAGGTTCATTCTTTTATGGGTGCCTTTCGCTCGCTGAGCGCAGG
>DATCEN010000293.1:0-2240 GCA_036510015.1 Aestuariivirga sp. | reverse complement strand
GGCAGGCTTTGAGGCTGCCTGTGCTGGGGTTTGGTTGCATGGCGATGCGGCCAACCGTGTGGATAGGCGTAACATAATTGCCGAAGATTTGATTGCCGAAATTGGGCGGTAAAAAGCACACGCGCCAAATCTAATGCCGCTTTGGCAATTGCGCGAGAAGCGCTATAAAGCCCTCATGGATCATTCAGCACTGCTCGCTTTTGTTATACCCGCAACCGCTTTGGCCATTGTGCCGGGGCCGACTGTTACGGTGGTGATTGCCAATAGTTTGAAACACGGCACCCGCGCTGGCCTGCTCAATGTGGTTGGCACGCAAATTGGGGTGCTGATCTGGTTGGCCATTGCAGCGCTTGGCTTAGGCGCTGCGCTGGAACTGATGGGCGTGTGGTTTGATCTCTTACGCTATGTGGGTGCGGCCTATCTGATTTGGATGGGGATTAAACTGTTTCGCTCTAAGGGTGATTTAGCCGTGGCCACAGAGCGCGTCAGACCAGGCGGCAGCTTTTTACTGCAAGGCTTGGTGGTTATTCTGTCTAACCCTAAAATGTTGGTGCTGTTTGGGGCTTTGATCCCGCCGTTCATTCCGCAGGGCGCTAACGTGATGCAGGCGACTTTGGAATTGGGTGGGCTGTTTGCGGCGATCGCTTTGGTGAGCGATTCCGCCTATGCTATTTTGGCGGGCGGAGCAGGCCGCTGGTTATCGCGCAAACGCATCAGGCTTTTGGAAATTATATCCGGCTCATGTCTCATTGGAGGTGCGGTGTGGATGGTGGCGAAGAACAGGTGATGAAATGCGCATAGGTTTTTATCCCGGCTCTTTTGATCCCGTCACCTACGGGCATTTAGACGTGATCGCCAGGGCGGCGCGACTGGTTGATAGACTGGTAATTGGCGTTGGCGCACATTCTGGCAAGGCCGCGTTGCTGACAATTGATGCGCGTGTGGCTTTATTGAAAGCCGTGGCTGAGCCTGTGGCGCAACACAGCGGCCTCAAGATTGAGGTGGTGGCTTTTGATGGTTTGACCATTGATGCTGCTCGTCATGCCAAGGCACAAATTATTATTCGTGGGCTTCGCGATGCCACGGACTTTGATTACGAAGTGCAAATGGCGCAGATGAATGGCGCAATGGCCACCGAGTTGGAGACGGTTTTTCTTGCTGCCTCTCCCGCCACGCGAATGATTGCATCATCGCTGGTTAAGCAAATGGCCAAGATGGGTGGGGATACTTCGTTGTTCCTGCCGAAGGAGTCTCAGGCGGCGCTAAAGAAGGCGCTTGGATGAAAGCTGTTAATCTGTTGTTTGAATTTACTTCCATTTGTGCGGGACTCTTCGCTGCTTATCTTTGGTATAAAGCAAGCAAGGTTGAGGTAATTCCTGCTTGGGCAAAAGATAATGGATTTGAACCTGTTGACGAAGATAGAAAACACTCTGATTGGATCGGGGGAATTTTGGAAGCGACAAATACTTCTGGAAAGCTTAACAAAACGGCGGCTCTTTGGACGGCAGGCTCACTAATTTTGAACGCGTTCACTTCTATTGTTGAAGCTTATCTTCATTGGAATAGCTAATGTAGTTAGCTTTGATTTTGAATTCCCCTAAGCCACAGCCTTCAAATCAAAGGCCGCATGGATCACTGTGTAGGGCACAAGCACCAAACCTTCGGCATCGCGTTCCACCAAGCCCCATTCGATCATCGCCGTCACATCGTCATGCACACGCTTCACATCGCGCTCTAGTGCACGCGCAAGGCCGCGAATTGTGCTTGGCCCTAAGTGTTGTAACTTCTCGATCATCTCCCAACGTTTCGGGCTGATCACTGAGAAGAGTTGGGCGGGCGAACTGAAAGTAAATACGACGGGGCTTGGTTTTCCGGATTTCCATGACTTTTTGAAGCTCTCACCTGCTTCATTCAAAATTGTTTCATCGTCACTCACGATGCGAATAATTGCTTCAGTCATTTTATTTCTCTCCTGTCACGAACGGTAGCTAGAAAATCATCAATCAATTTATCAACGCTGCTAAAGTGGTAAGGCAACTCTTTTCCATCTTTGTGGCAATGATCCCTTTCGGTCTCTCATTGTCATAGCCAACAAGGCACCTTCCGACTTTGCCGTAGTAAAGGCTATATTTGTAATGGTGGCTGCAACCCGGAACTGGAATGGGTAACAGCCAGATCACCATTTCCAAAATGGCCCGTCCGAAAGAACTTCTTTCGACCTGAGAAGCAGCTTCGCTTTC
>DATCEN010000292.1:0-3274 GCA_036510015.1 Aestuariivirga sp. | reverse complement strand
CCGAAATTGAAATTATCGATTTGAACTATGAAGATTATCACTAGGAGAAACCCATGCCCGCAGATTTAGGCCTCCGCCTGAAAGCCCCGCCCCATGTCGGCGGCTTTGTGAAATACGAGATTTTAGAACCACTCAGCCTCACAGTAACCGACGCGGCCAAGGCATTGGGTGTGACGCGCCCGGCACTGTCAGGCTTGCTCAACGAACACGTCGACCTCTCGCCCGAAATGGCGCTGCGTATCGAAATGGCCTTTGGTGTGTCTATGGATGTGCTGATGCGGATGCAGAACAGTTATGACATTGCCAGAGCGAGAAAAGGTGCCAAGGCGATTAAGGTGCAGAAGTTTAAGCGGGCGGCGTGAACCGCGCCCTTAAACGGAGCTAGGCATTGATCGAAATTAAAGCCTAGACTGTTGTGCGGGCTTAATCTCCCGCACAACAATAAAGGAAAATTCTGTGCCCAAACATTTTCACGCCGTCGTCTGGATCGATCACAAGGAAGCCAAGATTTTTAGTTTCAGCAAAGATGATGCTGCAAAGCTGGTGATCCATCCTGATCAACCCACGCAGCATATTCACCACAAGGCCAACACCATCGGCAGCGGCCATGCGGCCCCCAACGCGGAATATCTGCATGAGGTAGCCCACGCCTTGGCGGGCAGCGGCGCTATTTTAATCACTGGCCCTTCCAACGCCAAAACCGAACTGATGCACCACCTGACTAACCATGATCCTGCCGTGGCCAAATGCGTTTCTGCGATTGAAACCGTTGATCATCCCAGCGATGGGCAGCTCGTCGCGTTGGCGCGCAAATATTTCAAAACTGCCGATAAGTCCACGCCGCAGATGTAAGAACTTATTGTCAAATCGGCTATCTTCATGTCTTGCTGTAAACCAGCCTAGACATGAGGACATGCAATGTTGTTCACCCGCCGCAGCTTTCTCACCGCCAGCATCGCCACACTTCTGGCCAAACCAGTGCTGGCGCAGGCCACCAAGCCGCAATGGGTCATCGGCATTATCCCTGATAAGCCCTTTGACATTGGTCTCATCGACATGAATCTGGTGCCCCAGGAATATCAGCGCCAGGTGGTGGATTTCAGCGGGCCAGAGCCTGTGGGCAGCATTGTGGTGGACGCCGCCAAACGTCACCTTTATTTCGTGCAGATGGGCGCCAAAGCCTTGCGCTTTGGCATCGCTGTGGGCCGCCAAGGGGCCAGTTGGCACGGAACGGCAGTGGTGGGGCGCAAGGCCAAATGGCCAAGCTGGACACCAACCGCCAATATGCGCAAGAAAGATCCAAGCCTTCCCATCCGCATGGCAGGCGGCCCGAAAAACCCGCTAGGTGCGCGCGCACTCTATTTGTTCAAAGACGGCGTGGATACGCTTTACCGCATCCACGGCACCAATACGCCATCCAGCATCGGCAAATCGGTGTCATCCGGCTGCATCCGCATGTTCAACGAGCATGTCTTTGAACTCTTCGCCGAAGTACCAGTGGGCACGCAGGTGGTGGTGCGGTAGCCAAGTCTTGACATTCGTTGCCTGTCGCGTTACACATATCTCATGATCGCAACCGTCCGGCATAAAGCCTTGCGCCGCCTGTTTGAAACAGGTGACGGCAAAGGCCTGCCACCGGAAATGCTCAAACGACTAAAACGTATGATGACAACGCTTAACGCAGCTGATGATTTGAAACTGCTGGAATCATTCTCCGGCTGGCGGCTTCATCCATTGAAGGGTGATCTTGATGGCTATTATAGCCTGTCGGTCAGCGGCAATTGGCGGTTGATTTTCAAATGGCACGATGGCGTTGCCGATGAGGTTGACCTTGTGGACTATCATTAGATTGGAAGGAAATTCAGATGTTTGACCCCGTTCACCCCGGCGAAGTTTTGAAAGAAGACGTGATTGCAGAAGCAGGCCTCACAGTGGCGCGCGCCGCAGAAATCCTAGGCGTGGGCCGCCCCGCCTTAAGCGCCGTGCTTAATGGCCGCGCCAGCCTCTCGCCAGAAATGGCGCTGCGTTTTGAAAAAGCCTTCGGCACCTCCATGGAACTGATGCTGAAAATGCAATTGCAATTTGATATCGCCAAAATGCGGAAGGGCGCTAAGGGGATTAAGGTGCGGAAGTTTGAGCGAGCGGCTTAGTATTGAGCGCTGATAAATGCAGTGTCACCGTAATTCCCGCATGTTCAACGAGCATGTATTTGAACTCTTCGCTGAGGTGCCGGTGGGCACGCAGGTGGTGGTGAAGTGAGGTGAGCGGCGTTAGCCGAGCACTGATGCGCTAACGCCACGACGATTCAAATCCTCTCCCCTCGTAGGATCCTGTTGGTCTGGCTGCGCGGACGTTGACTTTTTGGCAACAAGGCTAGAAGACTTGCTATGCTAAATTTTTGCCTCATTCCCGCTCAACAGTATCTGCCTCAATCAAACGGAGATTTGCAATGATCAAAACTTGCCTGTTTGCCTTAATCACAATTCTCGCCACGTCCGGCTCTGCATCGGCCTTTGATCTCACCAGTCCAGATTTGGGCAATGGCCAGGAACTCAAAGCCGATCAAGTTGGCAAAGGTGCCAATTGTAGCGGTGGTAATCTTTCGCCTGCATTGGTTTGGGCTAATCCGCCAGCAGGCACCAAGAGCTTCGTTGTCACGCTTTTTGATCCTGATGCCAATAATGGCAAGGGCTTCTGGCATTGGGGCGCGTTTGACATCCCCGCCGAGGTGACATCGCTTGAAGCGGGAGCAGGTTCAGCCGATGGCAAGCTCATGCCAGCTAATGCCGTGCAAGGTAAATCCGGAAGCGGGGTTCAAGGTTTCATTGGGGCCTGCCCGCCCGCAGGACCGGCGCATCACTACATATTCACAGTGAAAGCCCTGAAGATTGCCAAGCTTGGGCTAAATTCGACCGCTACGGCAGAGGAAATTTCCGCCAAAGCGGATCAAGAGAAACTCGGCGAGGCAACTCTGAACGGGCTACACGCCAAGCCATGAATTCAGCGCTGTTGTTGAACAACAGTAACGCCAGCGCGTTTCCTGCATCAAACGATCAACAAATTTCAGGACACGCTATACCACATCCACGGCACCAATGAGCCATCGAGCATCGGCAAATCCGCCTCATCAGGCTGCATCCGCATGTTCAACGAGCATGTCTTCGAACTCTTCGCCGAAGTGCCGGTGGGCACGCAGGTGGTGGTGCGGTGAAGGCAAGCGGCGTGAGTTCAGGACACTAACCCCACCACCCGTCATTCCCGCGAAAGCGGGAAT
>DATCEN010000291.1:0-2221 GCA_036510015.1 Aestuariivirga sp. | reverse complement strand
CGAAATTAGCTAAATCCAACAGCGCCGCCTTGCGCCTGCCGCGGCGCAATTGGATCGTGCCAACAATGATGCCTTGGTTGATGATCTTGTCGGCAAGGCCCAGCTGGTCATAAAACTCAAGAGTACGCGCTTGCACAACCATTGCCCGCGAGGCCAGGCCGGGACCTGCGTTCTTATCGATAATGCGAAAAGCCACACCATGACGTGCAAGCCGAAGCGCCAGCAATAAGCCGCTTGGGCCAGCACCTATAATGAGGATTGGCGTGTCAGTCATGGCAAACTCCATTCATGCGGGTGGTGCGCGTTATATCAATAACACATACCAGCTCAAACAAAATGATGTACGCCCCTCAAATTTTGCTTCACATGCCCAAAATCTGCGCTATAAGGCCGCCAATTCGTAGATTAGACCAGTTTCAAAACAGGAGTGCCTCATGGCCAAAAAAGTTCGCGTTGCAATCAATGGCTTCGGCCGCATCGGCCGCAATATCTTGCGCGCCATTCATGAATCGGGCCGTCAAGACATTGAAGTCGTTGCCGTCAACGATCTGGGCCCAGTGGAAACCAACGCCCATTTGCTGCGCTTTGACTCGGTTCACGGTCGCTTCCCCCATGAAGTGCGCGTGGAAGGCGACATGATCAATGTCGGCTCCGAGAAGTTCAAGGTGACCGCAGTGAAGGATCCATCGCAACTTCCTTGGAAGGAATTGGGCGTGGATATCGCCATGGAATGCACTGGCATTTTCACATCAAAGGAAAAAGCCTCGGCTCACTTGACCGCAGGCGCCAAGCGCGTGATCGTATCTGCGCCTGCTGATGGGGCTGATAAGACCATTGTTTATGGTGTGAACCACAATAGCCTCACCAAGGACGACATGGTGATCTCCAACGCGTCATGCACCACCAACTGCTTGGTGCCTGTTGTGAAGGTGCTTCATGATGCCATCGGCATTGAAAAAGGCATGATGACCACCATCCACTCTTATACAAATGACCAGCCATCGCTTGATCAGATGCATAAAGACCTCTACCGCGCCCGCGCTGCGGCTTTGAGCATGATCCCAACGTCAACTGGCGCTGCCAAGGCCGTTGGCCTTGTCATGCCAGAGCTCAAAGGCAAGCTGGACGGCATTTCGGTTCGCGTGCCAACGCCTAACGTTTCAGTGGTTGATTTGAAGTTCATCGCCAAGCGCGCAACCACGGTGGAAGAAATCAACAACGCCATCAAGGCGGCAGCTGCGAGTGGTGCGCTCAAAGGCATTCTCGGTTTCACTGATAAGCCAAATGTGTCGATCGATTTCAACCACGATCCACGCTCTTCGATTTTCCATTTGGATCAAACCAAGGTTATGGACGGCACGTTTGTTTCCATTCTGTCTTGGTACGACAATGAATGGGGTTTCTCAAACCGCATGAGCGATACGGCTGTGCATTTTGCCAGTTTGATCTAACGACACTCCTCCCAGTGGGAGAACAATAAGGGTCAGCGTGCAAGCGCTGGCCTTTTTCATTTTTAAACTTTCCGCTTATTCAAACTCAGCCGCGCTTCAAAACCGCTGTCTTTGCCAGTTGCTGGTGAGATGAGTTCTAACTTGCCCATGGCTTGGTTCATGATGTTATCAACGATAGCAAGGCCAAGGCCTGCTCCTTCGGTTCGGCTTTGGCCCCGCGCGAAGCGCTGTTTCAATTTCGCCAGCATTTCAGGTGCCACCACTGGGCCATCATTGATGACGCGGATCACATTTTCTGGCTCCAGCCACAGCTCAACCACGCCACCAGCAGGGCCGTGCTTGGCAGCGTTATCGAGAAGATTGCGCATCGCTATAGCAAAGGCATCCATATCCATGCGGGCGATGAGCGTTGCGTCTTTCGCCTTCACATATTTTAATCGATCAGGATCGCCCAACTGATGGGTGAAATCAGCCACCACCAGATCAAGCGCTGGCATGAGATCAACATCTTGTGGGCTCGGCCCAACGCCAGCATCAACGCGCGAAATCTGCATCAGTTTCTCGGCCAGTGACGATAGCCGCTTCAAGGTGACTTCTAAATCACGGGCACGAGTTTGGTCTGATGGGCTTTTGAGCTCGGCAATCATGCGCTGGGTTTGGGCCAAAGCGCCCGCAATTGGCGTGCGCAATTCATGGGCGCTATTGGCTGCAAAATGTCGCTCAGCATCGAGCGCTAATCGCAAACGCTCAAGCAGTCGCGCAACGGCTTG
>DATCEN010000290.1:0-2300 GCA_036510015.1 Aestuariivirga sp. | reverse complement strand
CCCTTTCGGGCCGACAGGAACCAAAGTTCCACGGGTAAGCAATAAGCGGGCGAACCCGCTAGTGGGCGGCTGATAGTTGAGGCGGGGGCGAATGTCAAACATTGCACGAACCCAAGGATTGACATTCATAACGTTATGCGTTACAGACTGCGAGAATGATCCTAACCTTCCGAGATCGTGAAACCGAGCGCGTTTGGCAGGGAATAAGGTCAAGGCATTTACCTGACGATGTTCAGAAAATTGGGTTACGCAAACTACTCTATCTCAACCGCGCAATGAAAATTAACGACTTGCGGGAGCCGCCCGGTAACCGATTAGAGCCACTGCGCGGCAAACGCCAAGGCCAATGGTCAATTCGGATCAATGATCAATGGCGCATTTGCTTTGAATTCGAAAATGGAGAAGCGAGAAATGTCGAAATCATCGACTATCACTAAATCAAGCAAAGAAGATCTTTTGCCCATCCCTACCCCCGGAGAGATTTTGCTGGAGGACTTTTTGAAGCCGTCAAACCAATCACAAAATGCCTTGGCCCGCGCCATAGGCGTATCCCCACGCCGCATCAATGAAATCGTGCTAGGCAAACGCGCCATAACGGCTGACACGGACTTGCGCCTCGCCCGCTATTACAAAATTTCCGAAGGCCTGTTTCTCGGATTGCAAGCCGATTACGAATTGCGGATAGAGCGGCGGAAGTTGGGCGACAAGCTGGATTTTATCGTGCCGAGGGCGGCCTAAACCGGTAAATCCACGATCTCATGTTTGGCAAAACCCATGCCTGCATACGCAGCCAAAGTTTCAGAGCTTTCACTGCGCGCTGCTGTCAACAACACCGTGCCGTGAACAGGAACCTTAACGTCTGGCCCTTTGAGTGCGGTTTCCTCCACCACATCAGCCACCCGCCGCGCTATGGCGCCTGACGGGTCAATAAAATTGACTTCCCACGGTGCCACCTGACGAATTTCATCAATCAGTAACGGATAATGTGTGCAGCCCAAAACCACCACATCGGTTTTGCCACCGTCGCGTTTGCGAAACACGGGTGCTACTTCATCGGCCAGCTCTGCCATATCAACAGCATGCCCACGCAATTTCTGCTCAGCAATTTCAGCAAGCCTCGGTGCACCGTGCAAAAAAACTTTGCAGTGATAGGCATAAGTGTGGATCAGTGAATGGGTGTATTCGCGGTTCACGGTGCCCGGCGTGGCAAGCACACCAATGATGCCGGATTTGGTCATCGCCGCCGCAGGCTTGATGGCTGGCACCGTGCCCACAAACGGCACAGAGAATGTACTGCGCAAATCGCCAATGGCAATGGTTGAAGCCGTGTTGCAGGCTACCACCACAACATCGGGTTTGGCGCGGTCGATGAGTTTTCCGATCACGTTACGAATGCGCTCAACCAGTGGCTTTTCTTTCCATGCCCCGTAAGGAAAGCCAGCGTTGTCAGCAGAATAAATCAGATGCGCCTCAGGCAATTGCTTGGCCACGGCGCGCGCCACCGTGAGGCCGCCCATACCAGAGTCAAAAAGCAGAATGCGCGGGCTGGTCATTCACCCCTCTTGGCTTTGCGCAATTCATGCACACGCGTCAGCGCTGAAACAATCCCGCGCAGAGAGCGCACTTCTTGTTCACTTGGCTGGGTGCGGGCAAATAAATTACGCATGTTGCGGATCATATGTGGGCGCTTGTCATCGGTTTTGAAAAAGCCGGCCGCATCTAATTCGCTTTCAATGTGATCGAAGAATCCAAACAATTCATCCTTCGTTGCAGGCTGGGTGCCTGGCATATGCAACCCCGGGCCAGCCAAGGCCGCTAGCTCCTGCGTTTCCATGCCCAGCGTGGTGGCCAATGGCTTGAACCATTCATAGCCCACCAGCAACACCGCTTGCGCAATGTTGAGTGAGGCATAAGCCGGGTTCACGGGCGCGGTGATAATCATGTCTGCGAGAGATACTTCGTCATTTGTTAAACCATATCTCTCTCGCCCGAAAAGAATGGCAATTTTCTGGCCTTGGCCCACGCGTCTGTGCATATCAGCAGCAGCTTGTTCAGGCGTCATCACATCCTTGGTCATGCCGCGCGGGCGCGCCGTTGTGGCATAAACATACTGATAGGGTTTCAACGCCTCTGCCAACTCAGGCACAACAACAGCGGCCTTCACGGTTTCTACCGCACCTGAGGCCGCCGCCTCTGCCTTCTCTTTGTCCCAGCCATCACGTGGGGAGACCAAAACCAAATCCATCAAGCTAAAGTTGGCCATGGCTCTTGCCGCCATGCCAATGTTTTCGCCCAACTGC
>DATCEN010000289.1:0-2975 GCA_036510015.1 Aestuariivirga sp. | reverse complement strand
GGCCGTGATCTGTTTCCAGCACGGGAATTTTAGCGATGGGCGAAAGCTTTTCCAATGCGGCGTGCGCCTCAACGGGATTAACGCCAGTGTTGACCAGCTGCACTTTCAATCCCAAGCCACATTCCATGGCGGTAACCATAGACATGCGCACGAAGGGCGAATTCAAACTTCCATAGAGTTTCATATTTAGTCCTAATTTGCTGTATCTGGTTGGGGCAGGGGCAGTGCACCGGGATTGAACGTCAATGACGGGTCTCTGTCAAAGAAAAAGGCGGGGCGCAACGAGACCTCGTGCCACACCGTGGGCAACAATGGGAAATCCTCCGGATGTGGCACATGGTGAAAGCCCATGGTGGCCCATAACACAATATCCTCATTTTTAATGGAACGCTTCTGCGCCACAAATTTTGGTAGGCCTTCATCTTGGGTTGATTGATTGGGATAAAGCCCGGCGGCCCAATCTTCGCCATCGGCATATTGCGTGGCCCACAGGCCAAATCCTGTGAAGCCTGCGCGCTTTTGCGGTGGATCGGCACGCTCAAGGGCAGAAGTGGTGGAATGGCCAAGATCAATATCGTAGCCCGGATTGTAACCCAAGCCGGTTTTCACATTTGGATTAACGATGCGCCAGCTTTCTCCAGCTGATTGATGATCCATAGCGATGGGACCTTCTGCTGCATAACGATCAGTCTGCACCGTCCACAATGATTTGCGCGTCTTGGAATTGGCAATGGACGAAGGCATAATGCTGTCGCGCTCCAGCATGTTCTTGCCACCATCAACATCCATATCCATGCGCAACGAGAAGAAATGATCGTGGTTGGGAGCAATGGTGTAAGGCGCAATCAGCGAACCATTGGCTGTAGCGCCAATACTGTCTGCATCGGTGCTGGTTTTGGCTGTGGTGGATCTGATGGCGTCAAAGCCAGTGGCCCCCACCCGCACTTTTATCACACCTTGCGGCGTGAAAACATAATCCACCACATAATCATAATTGCCAAGTGTAGGGATGTGGCGGATGACCAGTTCTGACTGTGGAACGCCCGCAATCGTTTTATCAGCCGCCGTATAATGACGCCAAGCCGGATCGCCGGTGGCGCGTTCAAAAATACAAAGTGCGTCAGGTCGCGTGAATGTGCCGCCAATGTCATTGGGCAGTGTCACATCAAGAATGTAGCTGGCCACTGGGCAATCCACCCCGGGCTTCAACGACGAAATCATATAGCCAAACCCATATTCGCCTATATCCATGAAGGTGCGGTAATTCCACGTTGGGTCAGCATCCATATAGGGCACAAACGCCTCTGACAAATTGAGTTGATAGGCAATTTTGCGCCACTGCTTGCCATCATTGAACCGCACCAGATTGACGATCAATCCTGCCCGTTTGTCTGGCCGCAGATGCAGCGACCAATTTTCCCACTTCACATTTAGATTGCCATCAAGTGTAATATTGGTGCCGTTAGGTGCCGTAATGGCCACCGGCTTCATGGCGGGGCCTGGCTTCGGCAAACTATCGCCCCAACCATCAGGCATAGGGGGCATCGCAACTTCGCCATTGTCGATCACATCCAGCACCGCGCCATTATCCACATCAACGATGCCCATCAGGCCTTCTATCGGTCTTCCTGCATAGGGGCTGGGCGCATTGGTGCTGGTGAAGCAGGGCACTTTCAATACACGCTTGCCATCCAACCCATCACCGGGAAATGCCCCAGCTGAATTGGGTGTGCAAAAAACATCCGCTGCGTTCAGTTTGCGCTTAGCAATAGCATCCTTGAAACGACTGTCAGCGATTAAAGCGTCACGGGCTCTCAGCCATTCAAAATCCATGATCATCGGCTGAGCACCAGCCTTTGGCGTTACTGAAACGACCTTCTGGTTGGTGATATCAACCACCGCCTCATAGGTAATCATATCGCGCCGCATAACTACAAATGCGCTGCGCGTGTAGGGTGTACCGGGTGTCCAATCCCACATCGCTTGCTTATCGCCAGGCTTCAGCGTGATGGCAGGATAAACCGTGTTGTCATCGGCATTGCCTGAGGCTTTCAACAGCGCAACCACAGAGGCAATTTCATCAGGCAATAAGGCATCAAGTGGATGGTCTGGGCCGGTCGGTTGCACAGCAGCGGCAGGCTGTGTGGCTGGGGTTGGTTGTGCAGTGTCAGCATAGGCCAGTTGATTTGCACCCATCAGAATAGCAACACACGCGGCAAGAATTTTAATGGGTTTCATCATGGCGTTTTGCTATCAGAGTCTTATACCAATGGCTATTGTCATTCACCCCAGCCTATGACCCAATCTTCCAGCTAGATCTTGCACAAACTGCCAAGCCACGCGGCCTGAACGCGCACCACGGGTGACTGACCATTCATTGGCTTGTGCGTGAAGATCGCCCAGCGGAATTTTCAATTTGAAATGCTTGGCATAGCCCTCAACCATGGCGAAATAATCATCCTGGCTGCAATGATGAAAACCTAGCCACAGGCCAAAGCGATCTGATAGTGAGACTTTTTCTTGCACGGCTTCAGATGGTGATATGGCAGTGGAACGCTCATTTTCGATCATGTCACGGGGCAATAGATGGCGGCGATTGGACGTGGCATAAAAAATCACATTCTCTGGCCGTCCCTCAAGCCCACCATCGAGTGCGGCCTTCAGCGATTTATAACTGGTGTCATCGGCGTCAAATGACAGATCATCGCAAAACACAATAAAGCGAAACTTTGGCGCTGCCCGCAGTTGGGCCATAAGTTGGGGCAGGGTGGAAATATCTTCGCGGTGAATTTCAACAACCTTCAACACCTTGTGACTTTGTGCAATCGCGGCATGAACCGCCTTCACCAATGACGACTTGCCCATCCCTCTGGCCCCCCAAAGCAAAGCATTATTGGCAGGTAAGCCTTTGGCAAAACGTGTCGTGTTCTCAACCAATGTAGCCTTGGACTGGTCGATGCCTTGCAAAAGGGCAA
>DATCEN010000288.1:0-3126 GCA_036510015.1 Aestuariivirga sp. | reverse complement strand
ACAGTTGTGACACGTAATGCCAGCCAAGCCGTACAATGGATTTTAGTTATTGCCAGCTTTGCGGTTGTTTGTGAGGAACGGTGGCTGCCCAACGTTCAGCGCGGTGGAACAAGCATGATTGAACATTTTAGCGCTCAAATTCATCAGTAATTGAGCAACCCACTTCGCAATTGAATTCACGGTCTCGTGCGGTGCGCTAGCGATTGGCGCGTAGTTCGGCAGTTAAGCTTTCACGCGCAGATTTATACGCTTCCTGACGGTCCACTGACCAATAGCGCAGATTGTCTAAGTGAATAGGATCGCCGGTGACGGCGCAACGCACAAAGTCTCCCTCTTTCAACACTAGAAAATCGGCATCGATATATTTCAGCTTTGCTTCACGCTGGGCAGGAGTTTTATGGCCATGGAAATTCATAGGGCCAATATAGCCTCACTCGGTGGATTTTAAAAGAGCGAGCCTTGCGCCTTTGATTTGCCTGCCACCACATCCAAGCGCCCATCAGCCATTTCAACTTGCAACGCGGTTTGCGGTTTGATGGCGGCAACTCCGCGCAGAGGCTGGCCTGCAGCATCGCGCAACACGGCATAGCCACGCGCCAAAACCGATTTATAGCCAAGAGCGGCCAGTAATTGGCTTCTCGAGGCAAGTCTTTCGGCCCGCCTTTGGCGCGATATGCGCAAGGCAAGAATGCCGCGCTGGCCAATTTGAGCCAGTTGCCTGCGTTGCTCGGCAAGGCGTTGCTGCAAGGGTTTGAGTGATAGGCCACCGCGAATTCTGGCCAAACCTAATACATGCGCTTGCACATTGGCCCGCAAAGCACGTGGCAGTTTGGCCCCAGCCGTATCCAGGCTTTGGCGCGCAAGCGCCAAAATCTCATCAGGTTTAGGAAGTGCGCGCGCAGCTGATTGCAAGCGCAGCTTGGCTTCAGCCAGAACCCGTTGTTGGCCGCGCTTTTGCCGCGCATTAAGACTGGCCAATTCCGCCAATAAATCAGCCCGCACTGGCACGGCGCGTTCTGCCGCTGCGGTAGGCGTGGGTGCCCGCCAATCGGAGGCGTGGTCTATTAAGGTTGTATCGGTTTCATGGCCCACAGCCGAGATCAGAGGAATGGTGCTGGCGGCCACAGCGCGCACCACAATTTCTTCGTTAAAGGGCATCAAATCTTCGAGTGAGCCGCCGCCGCGTGCCACAATGATAAGATCGGGTCTTTGTGCCATAGCGTTAAAGCCAGCAATGGCTGCGGCCACTTCAGCGGCTGCGGTTTCACCCTGCACGCGCACCGGCCAGACGATAACGTGGCGCGGGAAGCGATCATTCAAGCGGTGCAAAATATCGCGGATCACTGCGCCGGTGGGCGAGGTGATAACGCCGATTACTTGCGGCAGATAAGGGATCGGCTTTTTGCGCTCCGGATCAAACAAGCCTTCGGCCAGAAGCTTTTTGCGCCGTTCTTCCAGCAAAGCCATCAGTGCGCCAACACCAGCAGGCTCGATGTTTTCAATGATAATTTGATAACCAGATTTGCTGGGATAAGTGCTGATCTTGCCGGTAGCAATCACCTCCAGCCCTTCCTGCATTTTGGAACGAAGTTTGGTGAAAGACCCACGCCAAATTATCGCGTCTAATTTTGCGCCTTCATCCTTGAGCGCGAAATAGACATGGCCGGATGAATGAGCACCCTTAAAACCTGAGATCTCACCGCGCACCCGCACATGGCCAAAGCGGTCTTCCAGCGTGCGCTTTAAAGCCTGCGAAAGCTCACTCACTGATTGCTCAGCAAGATTAGGCTTTGGCGCTTCGCTCAGTTCACCCGTTTCTGGGTCAAAGTCTGGTGTGGTGGACAAGAAAAAGATTCCCTTGAATTGGTGCCCCATCTTGCCAGATAGAGGGCCGATGATGAACGAAAAAATGCCAAAAATCATAAATGTGCTGCTTTTAGGCTATGGTGGGCGCGAACATGCGTTGGCTTTTGCCTTGGCGAAGTCACCGCACCTTAAGAAACTTTATGCGGCACCCGGCAACCCTGGCATTGGGAAAGTGGCCGAGTTGGTTGGGATCAACATTTCTAAGCATGCCGAGGTGATCGGCTTCTGCAAGGCTCACGCGATTGATTTCGTCGTTGTCGGGCCAGAAGCACCATTGGTTGCTGGCATCGTTGATGATCTGGCGGCGGCAGGCATTTCAGCTTTCGGGCCATCTAAATTCGCCGCGCAGTTAGAAGGCAGCAAGGGCTTCACCAAAGATATTTGTGCTAAATACAACATCCCCACTGCAAACTATTTGCGCTGCAAAGATGAAGCATCAGCGCTCGCCTATTTGAAAAAGATGGGCGCGCCGATTGTGATCAAGGCCGATGGCTTGGCGGCCGGCAAAGGAGTGACCGTGGCCATGAGTATGTCCGAAGCACAAGCTGCGGTGAACGATATTTTTGCAGGCCGCTTTGGTGGCGCAGAATGCGTCATCGAAGAATTCCTCGAAGGCGAAGAGGCCAGCTTCTTTGTGCTCACTGATGGCGAAAACATTTTACCTCTCGCCACCGCCCAAGATCATAAGCGTGTGGGCGAAGGCGACACTGGCCCCAACACAGGCGGCATGGGCGCATATTCGCCCGCACCTTGCATGAGCCAAGCTTTGTGTGAGGAGGCGTTGGAAAAAATCATCAAGCCAACAGTGAAGGCGCTGGCTGAGATGGGACACCCATACAAGGGCGTGCTTTATGCAGGTTTGATCCTCACCAAGCTGGGACCGAAGCTGATTGAATATAACGCTCGCTTTGGCGACCCTGAAACGCAAGTTCTGATGCCACGGTTAAAAAGTGATGTGCTGGAATTGCTTTGGGCCTCGGCGCATTCGCTCAAAGGGGTGACGGCTCAATGGGATGAACGCTTTGCTTTGACGGTTGTTTTGGCAGCAAAGGGCTATCCAGGTGACTATAAAAAGGGGAATCCCATCAATGGGTTGAATCAGCCCTTTGAGAAGGATGTTGAAGTGTTCCACGCCGGCACGGCTTTAGACGGCGAGCAGATCGTATCCAATGGTGGGCGGGTTCTGAGTGTGACGGCTTTGGGTGCCTCGGTAACGGAAGCGCAACATAAAGCGTATACAGTTGTCGACAAGATAGATTG
>DATCEN010000287.1:0-2101 GCA_036510015.1 Aestuariivirga sp. | reverse complement strand
ACTGCGCCATCAGCTTGGCGGGCCATACGGCCAGTTTCGAGGCGGAGCGTTTTGCCGCCCCATTGGATTTCTTCAACGTCAATGTTGAACATGTTTTTTCATTTCCTTTGTCCTTCGCCGCCACTTCGTCACCTGCTTTTGGACGGCATCCCCTTTGGACAAGACAGCTCCAGCCCTATTGCTGAAACCTCTGTCGGGGACGCAGGTGGCTAATCGGTGATCCACCTGCTCGTATAATAGAACCCTCCCCCACGCGGAGGAGGATGAGTGTTGTTAGCGGCGGATATCCAAACGCTTGATGAGGTTCGCATAGCGCGCTTCATCTTTGCCTTTGACGTAATCCAACAAGCTACGACGCGCTGCCACCATCTTGAGAAGGCCGCGACGCGAGTGATTGTCTTTCTTGTGCATTTTGAAATGGTCGGTCAGATAGTTGATGCGCTCGGTGAGGATCGCTACCTGAACTTCAGGTGAACCAGTGTCACCAACCTTGGTTGCATATTCTTTTACGAGAGCGACTTTGCGCTCAGCTGTCATAGTCATAGGTCTTCTCCGGACATCAAAGGTTGAACAGTCTTTTGGTTTTGAGGAAGCCTTGGGAAATTTCACCAATCGCAATTGGTTGATTATCGCAGCGTATCAAAACCGCCGCCTCGCTTATGGGAGCATTTGCTCCGCGCAGCAGAACCGTTTGGCCCTGCCTCAGTTTGGCGGCATCAGTATCCAAAACGGCCAGTGCCGGGATGCCGTCCAGCACGGTCTCTAATGGAAGCAAGGCCCCTTTCAGGGCCTCGATTGCGCCCCTATTAGCGATTTCCTCTAGCTTTTCCAGCGAAATCATTTGGGCCTCTTGCAAGCCACCTACTTTTAGGCGGCGCAAAGCCGAAACGTGAGCAAAACAGCCTAGCTTGCGTCCCATATCGCGCGCTAGAGAGCGAATATATGTGCCTTTTCCGCAGGTTATCTCAAATTCTACATGGGTCTCTGCGGCTTTAACCAGTTTCAGAGAATCCACATGAACTTCCCGTTCCTTCATCTCAACAATCTCACCTGCCCTGGCAAGATCATAGGCGCGTTCACCCGCTATCTTAATTGCAGAGTAAGCGGGCGGGGCCTGCATGATGGTTCCGATGAACTGGGGCATGATGGCTTCAATCTGAACCTCGCTGGGCCGAATGTCCGAGCGCTTGGTGATTTCGCCTTCCAAATCATCGGTATTGGTCTCAGCCCCCCACGCGGCGGTGAAGCGGTAAATCTTTGCACCATCCATGGCCCATTGCACGGTTTTAGTGGCCTCACCAAACGCGATGGGAAGAAGGCCGGTGGCGAGGGGATCTAGAGTTCCGCCGTGGCCAGCTTTTTCGGCATTGAACATGTTGCGCAATTTGCCAACGGCTTGGGTGGACGTCATCCCATAAGGTTTATCAAAGGCGATCCAACCGTTGATTTTTTCACGCTGCCTTTTCAAATCAGGGCTTCTTCAAATCCTGCTGCACTTCTGGCTTTTGCAGAAGCGCATCAATCTTTACTGCATAATCCAGCGCCGTATCAATGCGGAAGCGAATGTCGGGCATGTATTTCATGTCGAGCTTGGGTGCCAAAAGCCCGCGAATATATTTGCGGTTTTTGTTCAAGACATCCAGCGCCTGTTTTTCTTTGCCGATAATTAAGCTGCGCACAAAGGCTGTGGCGATTTTAAGATCGGGCGAAAGCTGCACCTCCGTGATGGTGGGTGCCAGTTTATCGACTTCCGGATCACCGGTTTCGCCACGTTGAATGACACTCGCCAAGGCATGGCGGATCATCTCTCCGGTGCGGAGCATACGTTGAGATGGGGCAGAGGCGTGGGCCATGGCCGCATGCCTTAGTCACTCCGGACGGTTCGTGCAACCGTTGGCCCCCCTGACAAGGGCGGCAATTGCAGTGTTGCCCTGCAAAGCGCGCATTTGAATGCTGCCACGGGGCCTGCTAGCCTTGCCCCATGTTTTTTGTTGATTTGCGTAAAATGCCAAAGGTGACCTTCAGGAAGCTGGGGCGTCACAAAGCCACCGGGCTCGCCCATATCCCCATGGACCGGCGCTTGGATAGTCATATCGAAATC
>DATCEN010000286.1:0-3809 GCA_036510015.1 Aestuariivirga sp. | reverse complement strand
TCAGTTTCTGCCGTACTTCGACGTCGATCGGCGTCAGCAATGCACATTTCTGCTATTTTACGATAGAATGGCGAGCTATTGCTGAAAGGCTATGTTTGCCTGTGAAATGAGAGAATATTTAACTTTTAATCAGAGGGTCGTGGGTTCGGATCCCGCCGGGCTCACCAATTTTTCAAATACCAAGTCAGAATCAACGGCGCAGTTAAGCTCATTCTAGGTTTTGCTCACACTGGATGCGTGATCAATAGGTTGGGCAGCCCAACTGGTGTAACACCAAAATCGCGCGCCAATTGGCCGAAGGCCTCCGTCTCAATCAAGTCTTTGTAAGGCAACTGTGGGAAACATACGCCAGCGCGGTGAACGCTGCCATGCACCAGAAGCATTGAGCCACCCACCCCAATCAGTGATATGCGCTCATGATAGCGAACATCTTGCAAGTGGACCCGCCTGAAACAGCCTTGCGGGGGCTGATATAACCCATCAACGACATGCTTGAAGTAATAGGTATCTCGCCAGTCATACACAGTTGCGAAACTGTTTAGATCGTAGGTTTTATCACTACCATCATCGCGCAAACAATGCGGAACGACGATCTTTTCATTTTGCGCCAGAAGTTGTCGCAACACATTGGGCGGATAATTGTTCACATCAACGTCTATCCATAAGGCCCAATCCGCTGTGGGGGGGAGTGCATTTTCTATGAGATGATTTCGGACTTGAGCCAACCCACCACGACGACTTTTCTGGATGTTAGAAAGCCATCTCCGATCTTGTTCAAAAACTGTGCCAACAGCTCTGTGGATGATGCGCAAACTTGCAAAACCATAGTTATTGGCTTTTGCCATCTGGTCGAGAATGGCGACCGTGTCATCCACACTGTCACCCTCGCAAAAGACCACATGAAGCTGGCTCTTCGGCCAATCAAGTTTGTTCAAAAGTTCAAGGCATCGTCCTATAAATAGCGCGGCATTGCGAACAGGAATCAGGACGGCAATCTCTTCTTTGCCAGATATTTTCTTCAGAGGTGTCTGTAATATCTGACTATCAACTGAAGGCCTATATTCTGGGCCTTTTCGCGCGCTGTAAATCCACGAGCGCACATAACTCTCGACCTTGCCTCGCAACGGATATTTTTCTCTGACGTACCAACTTCCCATCCAATAATGAACTGACATGTCGTTTTCGCCGTAGTCACCAACACGCTCATCCAGCAAAGATGTTTCACGATTATCATGGCCGCAAAACAGATGCGCCGAATTAATTGAAAACGCCGTCTGGTCCGGATAGGTTTCAATGCAGCCAGACAAAATAAAAGGGCCGGTAGAATCCAAAATAGAATCCGCCGCGCGGTTCTTTTTTAAGGTGGTGATCAGTTGTGCCCAAAACGGGTGATTTCTCGGGCTAACAATGGTCCCATTGAAGATCAGGCGTGATAGTCCTCGTGCGCTCGCCACATGTGCAAAATGGCTCTGCGGTTCGGTGCAAATTACAATCCGGTCTTCCTCACAAAATCTGTCAAAAGGAACTAAGCATCGCGTGTCAATGTCCGAATAAACGCCCCCAAAATGGTCAAGTAAGAGATACCGCCCTGCATCGGCCCTCTGCACGCCTGCGCCATAACCACGAAATATAGGCAAAAAATCTGGATAATTCAGCGCAACGAATTCATCAAGGTCTTGGTCTGACCATAACTTATATTCCCACCCGGGATGGTACTTTTTCCAAGTTTCAACATGGGCCACACAATTCTCGGGAACATGATGTATCTTCCACGTCTGATGGATAATTTTAGGAATCAAAACAGACACTCACCTTGCGATAAATTGCGGCAGGAACTACTTTCACGAATTATCCTTTTCGTTTAGCGTGAGCCACACTCATGGTGCAAGGCAGAATGCGTGACCGTATCAAAAGCTGGCTGAATAAGCACAACGCCCAACCGGGGCCGAACCGGATCGTGAATTCCACTTACGGGCCGATGATCATCAACATGAACGACACCCACATTGGCTATTCAATCCGTGAAACGGGTATTTGGGAGTTTAATGAGATCAACACTCTGATCAAACTAGGCCACCATCTCGCAGGCCGTTTAGGGCAAATCAACTTCCACGATGTCGGGGCCAATGTGGGCATGCACACACTCGCCATCGCCAAAAGCCTGGAGGGCCGATGCCGCGTTCGCGCCTTTGAGCCACAAGAACCCATCTTTCACATGCTATGCGGCACAATGGCACTGAACAATTTGCAAAACGTGCAGTGCCATTGCAACGTTGTATCAGCTGAAGTTGGCCATATTCTTGAGGTGGAATTTCCCGACTATGCGTCGCCAAACAATTTCGGTGGATTCGAATTCGTTCCATCTCGAAATTCAGACAATCAAAACATGATTAGATCTCCGCGGTGCCATAAAGTTTCAACAATCTCGATCGACAGTTTTGCAGAACCAGTTCACCTTATGAAAATTGATGTTGAGGGCATGGAAGATCAGGTCCTTCGTGGTGCGGAAAAAACCATCAGGACCTTTCGGCCCATTTGCCATCTGGAAGTGATGAAAACTGATGTTGAATTCGTCAAAGCTTTTTTCCTCCAACGCAACTATACTTTCTTGCCACGCGGTGGAGATGTGCTGGCCGTGCCGCATGAACTTCTCGATGGTTTGCCGCTGCCCTGATGCACTTGAGGATTATCAGGAATATTTGAGCGCAATCCGCATAATTCTTTGCGTCCACATCTTTCCTTAATCAAACCGCGTCAAAATCCACTGTTATGAAGCTTGCTGCCATCCCCATCATCCTTGCCATAAGTGCTATGCCCGCACTGGCCACGGACGCTGCGCCTCACGTCGGCCTGCTCAGCAATGTTGAAATGACTTTGGTCAACCACAATGCGGCAGCCACGCAAAAGCTGCTGTTTCCTGAACAACAAATCAGCGCTTGCTGGCCTTATGACACCGGCCTTAAGGCCCTGCCCCTCACTGGACTGGTTTATTGCAAGGTGGAAACCGCGCATATGTTGAATAAGGCACTTCACCCGGTGCGCGGGCCTGACCTTTATTGCAGCTATCTGCGAGAAGAATTCTGCGACGTAAAACAACCGCCGCAATAAGCATTAAAGACTTAGCCAGAAGCAGAACAGTGCCGCAGCCAAACAGTAATAGCCAAAGAAATGCCACTTGTTGCTGCCCAGCCACGCTGAAAGCCAGCGCAGCGCAAAAAGGCCAGCCACAAAACTAAACACCATGCCAATCAGCCCCGGCAACAGCATGGCACCGAGATGTACAGGCTCTGCCGCCGCAGCGTTGTGACCGAACAGGCGCAGTACTTCTTTCAAAATCACCGGCGGGGTTAAAATAACCGCCAACGCAAAAGAAAACTCTTCTGACATTTTGCGCGAAACACCCGTCATCAGCCCTGCTGAAATTGTGGCCCCTGAGCGTGAAAAGCCGCGAAATGGTAAGCAAAGCCCCTGCACCGCACCGATAATCGCTGAGCGGCCCAACGTCAATTTGCCTGCCAAATCTGGAATGGCCGATGAGCCAATGATCACTAAGCCAGCCGCAGCTAAGCCGGTGGCCACCAATTGTAAATTGCCGAATAATTGTTCAATTTCAAACTGTGCAGGGTCGGGCGCATAAAAATGTTTGATCAACCCCTGCAAAGAAAGCCCCACCACACCCGTGATGCCGGTTGCTAAAACCAGATTGAATACAGTTTCTTTGAACACCACCCATGAGGAGAAAAAGGCTGCGCGCCATGCGTGCCAAAAATAGAAAATCACTGCAAACATTGTACCAGTGTGCAACATAA
>DATCEN010000285.1:0-15809 GCA_036510015.1 Aestuariivirga sp. | reverse complement strand
CGGGCTGCAAGCCCACAATTATATTTTTTCGGATTGGTATCACACGATTCTGGCACGCACCGATGGATTGCTTGGTGGGTCATTTTTGACACCCCGAAACCTTTGGACATTGCTGGTCCAAACCTCGTCCATCGCTGTGATGTCGACCGGAATGGTGCTGCTTATCGTGCTGCGCCAGCTCGACCTATCTGTCGGCTCTATGCTAAGCTTGGTGGCGGTGGCTGGCGCGGTTTTGCAAGTTTATCAACTTGGTCCAGCCCTTGGTGTCGGCCACCCGGCCATATGGATCGCCGCTGTAGTGCTTTGCCTTGCTCTTGGCACTGGCATCGGCGCTCTCAATGGTGTGCTGACTGCTTATGCCAAGATCCCCGCATTCATTGTCACGTTAGGTGGCCTTATTGCCTATAAAGGCGTGGCATTCCTGTTGGCATCGGGTGAAACCGTGGCACCCATGGACCGGACATTCGAAATATTTGGCGGTGGTGTGGTTCAAAGCTGGTTTGGCCCGTTCTGGAGTTGGACTTTGGGCTATGTCGTTTGTGGCGCCATTATCCTAGTCGTTGTCAATGCCCGCCGCCAGCGCACACGTTTCGGTTTCCCGTTGCGCCCGGTCTGGGCCGAAATTTCGCTCGGTGCTGTCGGCTGTGCCGCTGTTCTGGGTCTGACCAATGTCATGAACTCCTATCCTTGGCCACCAGGCCTTATTGAGAGGTATGCGCAGGCGAACAATATAACCCTGCCCGCCGGAATAGAAAACCGGGACGGAAGTGCTGAGTGCATGGCCGGCGATGCGGTCGTGCACTGCACAACCGGCCTGATCTATTACACCGGCTACGCCCTGCCTGTGTTGATTGCTCTTGCGGTTGGCATGGTGATGACCTTCATCGCCACGCGAACAGCGTTTGGGCGTTATATCTACGCCACGGGTGGTAATCCCGAGGCCGCGGAACTTTCCGGCATCAACACCAAATGGCTGACCGTCAAGGCTTTCGCATTGATGGGGTTTCTCGTTGGTGTGTCCTCGGTAATTTCGTCTGCACGCCTCGATGCCGCCACCAACGCACTGGGCCAGTCGAATGAACTCTACGTGATTGCCGCCACCGTCATCGGTGGCACGTCACTGGCAGGCGGTGTGGGCACCATTTATGGCGCTATGCTTGGTGCCCTCATCATGCAATCCATTATCTCCGGCATGTCGTTGCTCAATCTTCCGGCGGCCTATCAGGACATGGTCGTCGGCGGCGTTCTGGTGCTGGCCGTGTTCCTTGATCAAATCTATTCACGTCGCGTTAAATAAAGGGAGATCACCATGGCAAAAACCACAAAGAAATCCCCCCTCAGAAAAACCGCTAAGATTGCGACTGTGAAACCAGTGGGCGATGTTAAGCGTGCGACGCCATCTGCTGCGCCGCGGCATTCAACCCCGTTGGTAGAGATGAAAGACATTTCGATTTCGTTTGGCGGTATCAAGGCTGTCGATCGTGCGTCACTCGATTTATTCCCTGGCGAAGTTGTGGGCGTTCTCGGCCACAATGGTGCCGGCAAATCCACTTTGATTAAAGTTCTCTCTGGCGCTTATAAACGCGATCACGGGCAAATCTTTGTTGAGGGCAAAGAAGTTACGATCAATAATCCGCGCGACGCGAAGGCCCTGGGCATTGAGACCATCTATCAAACTCTGGCCTTGGCCGACAATGTTGATGCTTCTGCCAATCTTTTTTTGGGCCGTGAACTTAAGACCCGCATTGGCACGCTTGATGACGCCGCAATGGAATCTGAAACGCGCAAGGTGATGTTCCGTTTGAACCCCAACTTCCGCCGCTTCAAAGAGCCAGTATCAAAACTGTCTGGCGGTCAACGCCAATCCGTTGCCATTGCGAGAGCGATCCATTTCAATGCGCGCATCCTGATCATGGACGAGCCTACGGCTGCTTTAGGCCCGCAGGAAACCGCGCAAGTGGGCGATCTGATTAAACAACTCAAAGCTGATGGTATCGGCATTTTCCTCATCAGCCATGATTTGCATGACGTGTTTGATCTCGCCGACCGTTTGGTGATAATGAAAAACGGCAAAGTTGTCGGCACCGCCTATACCAAGGATGTGACCCATGACGAAGTACTCGGCATGATCATCGCCGGAAAATGCCCTAAAGGTGCAATTCCAGGACCAGGAGCCATGAAAGATGTTGCGTAACTTTATTGCGGTTTTACTTTTACTTTGGGCATTTCCCGCCCAAGCGGCTGCACCTGAAGATGTGCTCGATGGCTGGTATCGCCTGACGCTGAATCTTGTGCGCCACACGGCAACCTATTCGCCACCTGTTGCTTCCCGCGCCTTCGCTTATGTCGGCATAACAGCTTACGAGGCCACTGCCTCAGGCAACGATCATTTGCGATCGCTTGTGGGCCAGCTTAACGAATTGAAATCTTTGCCAAAGCGCGAACAAGGCAAAACTTACGATGAAGCAGTGGTGTTGAATGCTGCCATGGATGCAGTGATGTCGGACTTTTTCTCCAACACTGGACCAACAGGCCAACACGCGTTGGCTGGACAAGCGCGGATGCAAAAAGTTGAGGTAAGCAAAGGCGTAGCCGCAGATGTTGTGGCCCGCAGCGATGCCTATGGCCGCAAATTGGAGAAAGCCATTCTCGCATGGTCAAAAATCGATGGTGGGGCGCACATCACCAACCTCGGCTTCCCACTAAAATATGAGCTGAGCAAATTGCCTGGACATTGGGTGCCAACCAGCAGTTATCAAATTCAACAATTCCCGCTCTTGCCTGAATGGGGCAAAAACCGCACCTTTGCCATGCCGATTGGGGCCACTTGCGGGTTGCCGGGGCCGGTGCCCTTTAGTGAAGACATGAATTCGGACTTCATCAAACAAGCCGAAGAAGTTCATGATATCCGCAATGGCGACACTGGCGAAGAAAAAATTATTGCGCGTTTCTGGTCAGATGATCCGGGCCTGAGCTGGACACCAGCTGGCCATTGGATCGGATTTCTATTGGATATTGCCAAACGCGATCATCTTACTGTTGCTAAAACCTCCGCCACGCTTGCGCGCCTTGGTGTTGCCGTTGCTGATGGCTTCATCGGCTGCTGGCATGAGAAACGTGTCTATGATTCTATTCGGCCTGTCACAGTCATCAAAAAATATATCGATCCAAAATGGGAAACGCTTCTAATCACGCCGCCATTTCCGGAATATCCTTCGGGTCACTCAACGCAATCTGCCGCCGCCGCCGTGGCACTTACCGCAGCACTTGGCGATAACTTTGCATTTGATGATGCAACGCATGAACGCGATGGCTTGGGCGTGCGACACTTTAAAAGTTTCTGGGACGCAGCCAATGAAGCCGGCGTTTCACGCATCTATGGCGGCATTCATTTCCGCAAGGCCATTGCGGATGGTTTAGAACAGGGTCGTTGTATTGGTGCTTATGCGGCCAAGCTGGAGATGGAGAAATGAAGAGGGCACTTTGGCTTTCGGCTCTTCTCTGTGGTTCTATTTGCGCGGCTCCAGCCTTAGCTGATCCCGTTATTCCGCAATTCAAAAACGAAACCGCCACGGCTGGCCTTCACTCCATCTACAAAGGCGAGTGGCAATATATGGTGGGCGGCGGGGTTGCCGCCCTTGATTGCGATGGCACCGGCAATCCGGCTCTGTTTATTGCGGGCGGCGAAAACAAAGCTAAGCTGTTTCTCAATCATTCGCAAACCGGCGGTGCGTTGAAATTCGCCGAAGCCAAAACTTCAGGCCTTGAGTTCGATAAAGTCACAGGCGCTTACCCCATCGACATTGATGGTGATGGCAACATGGATCTTGTGGTGCTGCGCGTTGGCGAAAACAAAATCATGCGCGGCGACGGCCATTGCCATTTCACTGAGATGAATAAGCAATGGAATGTGGATGGTGGTGACGCGTGGAACACTGCTTTCTCCGCCACTTGGGAAAAGGGCAACAGCCTACCCACCTTAGCTTTTGGAACTTATATCGATTCTAAATTTGAAAATGATCCTTGGGGCCATTGCACTGACAACTGGCTTCTACGTCCAGCGGCTGATCAGAAATCCTTTGGTCCGCGCATTGCGCTTACGCCGTCTTATTGCACACTCTCGATGCTATTCACCGATTGGAACCGCTCTGGCACTCCCAGCTTGCGTGTCTCCAATGACCGCGAATACTATATGGGCGGCCAAGAGCAGATGTGGAAGATTTTACCGGGTGAGGCCCCAAAACTTTACACTGAAGCCGAGGGTTGGAAATTTGTCCGCCTTTGGGGCATGGGCATTGCCTCAGCCGACATCAATGACAGCGGCTATCCCTCTTATTTTTTGTCTTCCATGGCTGACCAGCGAATGCAGCTTTTAGCTGATGGCGCGGCCAAACCTAGCTATAAAGAAGCACAATTCGCTATGGGCACAACCGCGCATCGCCCTTACACGGGTGGCGACGAGCGCCCTTCAACGGGTTGGCATACGCAGTTTGAAGATGTGAACAACGATGGCCGCTATGATCTCTTCATTGCCAAAGGTAATGTTGACCGGATGCCTGACTTTGCAATGAAGGATCCCAACAATCTTTTGCTGCAAAAAGACGATGGCAATTTTGAAGAAGTCGGCGACAAGGCTGGCATATTGAGTTTCAAAAACCACCGTGGTGCTTTGCTGGTGGATTTAAATCATGACGGCAAGCTTGATCTCATCGTCGTCAATCGCCGCGAGAATGTTGAGATTTGGCAAAATGTTTCAACCAATCTCGGTCATTTTGTTGAAATTAAACTCAAGCAAGATGGCCCAAACCTCAACGCCATAGGCGCTTGGATTGAAGTGAAAGAAGACGGCGGTCACATCATGCGCCGCGAAAACTTTATCGGGGGTGGTCATGCCTCAGGCGCTGCTGGTTTTCTGCACTTTGGGCTGGGCTCACAATCAGCCAGCCAAATCCGTGTGCAATGGCCGGGTGCGGATTGGACCGAGTGGCAAGATGTTAAGGCCGATGGTTTCTACCTCATCGAAAAGGGCAAAGCCGCCAAAACATGGCAAGTCGGCGACTGATGGCTTTTGAGGTGTTCTGATAGAAGAATTTCTATTTGGCTATCGCGCTAAGGTTTTTTCTGCGATTGAAGAATGAAATTCTGGGAGATCAGCATGTCAACCATTCGCCTCACCATGGCGCAAGCTCTCGTCAAATTTCTAGTCAATCAATTCACGATGATCGATGGCAAGCGTGGGCCGCTTTTCCCTGGCGCTTTCGGCATTTTCGGCCATGGCAATGTGACATGCCTGTCGGAAGCATTGTTTGAAGTGAAAGATATTTTGCCCGTCTGGCGTGGGCAGAATGAACAATCCATGGCGTTGGCCGCCGTGGCCTTTGCCAAAGCCAAACTGCGCCGACAGATTATGATTGCCACATCATCCATCGGCCCTGGTGCCACCAATATGATCACTGCTGCAGGCGTGGCCCATGCCAACCGCTTACCAATTTTGATCTTGGCAGGAGACACGTTCCAAAACCGCAGGCCTGATCCGGTGTTGCAACAGGTGGAACATTATGGCGTTCCCTCCATCACCGTGAATGATGGCTTCAAACCTGTGTCACGTTACTGGGACAGGATCACCCATCCTGAACAGATTATCTCATCCCTGCCGCAAGCGGTGGCCACGATGCTTGATCCTGCTGATTGTGGGCCAGCTTTCATTGGCCTGCCGCAAGATATTCAGGAATTGGCATTCGATTATCCAGCGGCTTTCTTTACGCCGACAGTACATGAAATTGCGCGCAATCGCCCCGATACAAAACGTTTGGCCCAAGCGATTGAAGTTTTGAAATCGGCCAAGCGGCCTATGATTATTGCCGGCGGTGGTGTGCGTTATTCCGGCGCTGAGGCCGAAGTTGCAAAATTTGCGGCGGATCATGGTATTCCGATTTGCGAAACCATGGCGGGCAAAGCCAGCGTTGTGCATTCGCACGCCACTTATATTGGCCCCTTGGGAGTTACGGGTTCAACCTCGGCCAATAACATTGCGGTTGAAGCGGATGTGATCTTGTCGATCGGCACACGCTTGCAAGATTTCACCACGGGTTCGTGGACATGCTTTGCCCATGATGCGCAATTCATCTCGATCAATGCCGCGCGCTATGATGCGGTGAAGCACCGCGCCGTTGCCGTGGTGGGCGATGCTAAGGTAACGATGCAAGAATTGATCCCCGCCATGCACGGTTTCAAGGTTGATGCCGCTTGGACGAAAAAAGCCAAAACCGAAATGGCCATTTGGAACAAGGCGGTTGATGGTTACAAAATGCCCACGAATTCCGGCATTGCGACTTATGGCCAAATCGTTGGCATGGTTTGCGATAACGCTGGTGAGCGCGATTATGTGGTGGGTGCCGCTGGTGGCCTGCCGGGCGAACTCAATAAAGTGTGGCGGGTGAAATCGCCTAATACTTTTGATGTGGAATATGGCTTCTCTTGCATGGGCTATGAAGTGGCTGGTGGCTGGGGTGCGGCTATGGCAGACCCAACCCGCAACACCATCGTGATGGTGGGCGATGGTTCTTATCTCATTATGAATTCCGACATTTATTCCACCGTGCTCACCGGCCACAAAATGATTGTGGTGATCTGCGATAATGGTGGCTACGGCGTCATCAACCGCTTGCAGAATTTCAAAGGCGGCGAAAGTTATAACAATCTGCTCAAAGACTGCAATGTGAAGAACCTATTCCATGTGGACTTTGTGAAACACGCGGAGTCTATGGGCGCCTTGGCCCGCAAGGTTTCCAGCATCGCTGACCTCGGCCTCGCAATGGATTGGGCCAAAACCACAGACCGCACAACGGTGATCGTGATTGAGAATGATGCCTTTGTGTGGACGCCCGGAGATGCGATGTGGGACGTCGGCGTGCCCACGGTTTCAAGGCGCAAAGAAGTTAACGAAGCGCGCAAATATCAAGATGACCTGCGCAAGAAACAGCGTATCGGCGTTTAATTAGATTTGGAGTACCTATGCTAAAAGCCAAACTCGGCATGTCGCCCATCGCATGGTGGAATGATGATCTCTTAGAATTAAGCGATGATGTGTCGCTGGAAGAATGCCTGCGCCAATCGCGCAGTGCTGGCTTCACCGGCATGGAAAAGGGTCGCCGTTTTCCCGAAGACCCCAAAGAAATGCTGCCGATTTTGAAGAAGGCTGACGTCACACTCTGCGGCGGCTGGTTTTCCGGCACGCTCGCCGTTGAGGGCCTGTCAGAAAACAAAGACCGCGTTGCGCCGATGATTGAACTGTTCAAAGCAGTTGCCGCACCTTGCATTGTTTATGGTGAAGTGGGCCGTTCCATTCAGGGTGAGCGTAAAAAACCTTTGGCAACCAAGCCAGTGCTCGATGATGGCGAGATGAAAGCCTATGGCCGTAAGATGACGCAATTTGGTGAATGGTGTGCAGAGCAGGGCATGCCAGTGTCATATCATCATCACATGGGCGCCGTGGTGCAGTTTGAGCATGAGCTGGATAGCTTTATGAATTATTCAGGCGCTGGCATTCCTTTGTTGTTTGACGCTGGCCATTTGGCTTTTGCGAAGGGCAATGTGATGCGCGCCATTAAAAATCATCACAAGCGTATAACCCATGTTCACACCAAGGATGTACGCAATGCTGTGTTAGAAACATTGGATTGGAGCAAACAGAGCTTCCTTGATGCAGTGATGTTGGGTGCGTTCACCGTGCCCGGCGATGGCACATTGGATTTTGGCGCAATTGTTAAAGCCTTTGCCGACTATGGCTATGAAGGTTGGTTCGTGGTTGAGGCTGAACAAGATCCAAAGAAAAATCCGCCGTTGAAAATGGCCCAAGTTGGCCACAGAGAACTGATGCGTGTGATGACAGCTGCAGGCTATACTGTGGAGACGCAAGGTTTTGCGAATGTCTAAGAAGCAGCTTAACATTGGCATCATCGGCACTGGCTTTATGGGCAAGGCGCACGCCTTTGCTTATCGCTCGGCCTTGGCAGCATTTCCGGATATTCCTGTGCCTGTGCTGCGGATGATCGCGGATGTAAATGCTGAAAGTGCCGCAAGGGCCGCGCATCAATATGGCTTTGAAAAATCCTCCGGGGATTGGCGCGATCTCATCAATGATCCGGCAATTGATGTGGTCTCGATCACCACGCCCAACACATTGCATAAGGAAATGGCGCTGGCTGCCATTGCCGTTGGCAAACATGTGCATTGTGAAAAGCCGCTTTCGCCAACGCTGAAAGAATCAGAGGAAATGATGTTGGCCGCCGAGGCCAAGAACGTCATCACTCAGGTGGGTTTCAATTACATCAAAAACCCGATGCTGAAACTGGCACGTGATATGATTGCTGCTGGCGAGCTTGGCGAGATTACAGGCTTCAGAGGCATTCATGCTGAAGACTATATGCACGATCCGCAAAACCCTTGGACTTGGCGCATCGATCCATCGGGCGGCCCCGGTGTGATCGCAGACTTAGGAAGCCACATTATCGGCATGGCGCGATTTTTGTTGGGGCCGATCACATCAGTAAATGCCAATCTTGAAACGGTTATTAAACAGCGCCCCAAGACGCGCGGCTCGAATGACATGGTGCCGGTGCTGGTGGATGATATTGCGCGCCTGTTGGTGCGTTTTGAAAAAGGTTTTGGCGGATCAATCGAAGCCAATTGGGTGAAGACGGGCCGCAATATGCAGCTTGGTTTTGAAATTGAAGGTTCCAAAGGTGCGTTGGCCTTCACGCAAGAACGTTTGAACGAATTGAAATTCTACAAGGCGGGTGGCAACATCCGCGACAAAGGCTTCACCACTATCGAAAGCGGTCCACAACATCCGCCTTACGGTGGCTTCTGCGTGGCAGGTGGCCATCAGCTTGGGTTCAATGATCTTAAAACCATTGAGATGGCCGAATTTCTTGGCGGCATTGCCACAGGCAAATCCGCTGGGCCGGATTTCCGTGAGGCTTATGAGATTCAAAAAGTGGTTGAAGCGGCTATTGCTTCATCCAAATCCGGAGCGTCTCGCGTCAAAGTTTGACGTGCCCACCAAATCAACTTAAGTGCCAGAATCAATGAACGGATGAAACGCATCATTGATTGATCTGCACAGCCATATTCTACCTAACATTGATGATGGTGCGCCCAATTTGGAAGCATCATTGATGATGGCGCATATGGCAGTGGACAGTGGCATACAAGTGATGGCCGCCACACCACATTTCATGCCAGGTGTTTATGATAATGAATCTGCCGACGTGCGCAAACGTTTGGCCGTTTTACAATCCGCACTTCAAGACGCGCGCATACCCTTGAAGCTTGTATCAGGTTGTGATGCGCATATTCGCCCAGACTTTATCTCTTGTTTGCTTGATGGACGCATTCTGACGCTGAATAATACGCGCTATGTATTGTTTGAACCGCCGCATACATCTCTCCCCCCACACATGGATGAGCTACTGCATAATGTTGTGGCCTCTGGCTTTGTGCCGATTCTCACCCATCCTGAACGGTTGCGCTGGGTTGAACAGAGTTATGAACTGTTAATCAGACTTGTAGCCCAGGGCACGTTGATGCAAATCACCGCAGGCTCTCTCACTGGCCGCTTTGGCCCGCGTCCGCAATATTGGGCTCAACGCATGTTGGCGGAGGGGCTTGTGCATATTTTGGCAACAGATGCCCATGATACCAAGAAGCGACCACCCAGCATGGTTAAGGCCCATGAGATTGCGGTCGCAGAACTGGGATTGGACGAAGCTAAAAATCTTGTGCTAATACGACCCGCAATGATCCTTGACAACGAACCGGTGGAAGGATTGCCACCGCTTCACATCGGCAAGGGCGCAAGCGTCTCCGCTAAGCGTTCTTTATTGAACCGATTTTTTGGAAGATGAAAATGGGCATCAACGGTTTCGCACGCGTTATGGCTCTAATGGGGTTCGCCTCGCTTCTCCTGCAAGGCTGTTCAGGCAGCAACAACTTTGGAAACAGTTCAACGGCCAGCATGACTCAGGGCCAATTCTCGCAAGTCGCTCAGAATCCGGCTACGCCATCTAAGAGTGCGGAAAGTGCAGCAACGGTGGATAAGATCTTTGCCAAAGGAACTGGCCCAGGGCCACACCCAAACGATTATCGCATCGGCGCACTAGATGTCTTGGACATCACGGTTCTTGGTGTGCCTGATCTCACCAAAACCATACAAGTCACCGATGGCGGAACAATCACATTGCCTCTGGTGCGAACGGTTACTGCCGCAGGCCGCACTCAATCCGATTTGGAACATGAATTGACAACCCGGCTCTCCAAAACTTATTTGCAAGATCCACAAGTGACCGTCGCGATAAAGGAATATAACAGCCAGCGCATCACAGTGGATGGCGCGGTTATGAAGCCAGGCATTTTCCCCAAACAGGGTCAGACTTCATTGCTGCAAGCGATCGCCGAAGCGCAGGGGCTGACGACAGTCGCAGACCCAACCGGCGTTCTGGTTTTCCGGCAGGTTGACGGGAAGCGCATGGCGGCACGCTATGACATTCGTCAAGTGCGTTCTGGCAAACTGCCCGATCCAATGTTGCTTTCTGGCGATGTGGTTATGGTTGATGAAAGTGCAACGCGCACCACCTTGCGAGACATCACAACGGCCATGCCTCTCACAGGCTTGTTTTCTGTTGTTCCGTTATTGTAAGACAAGGAAGCAATGCCAAACCAAAGCGTATCAATTACTCCTATCATTATGTGCGGCGGCTTTGGCTCAAGGCTGTGGCCGCTGTCGCGCGAAGATCTGCCCAAGCAATTCCTGAAATTCAATTCCAATCGTTCGCTGTTTCAGCACACGGTGCTGCGCATGCAAGGCAGTCGTGCAGGGATCTTCACATTTGAAAAGCCGATTGTTGCCACGGCGGCTGAACATCGCTTTCTGGTGGCCGAACAATTGCGTGAATTGGGTGTCGCTGCCGATATTTTGTTAGAGCCAATGCGCCGCGACAGCGCCGCTGCCATTTTGGCCGCCGCCGCATTTTGCGTGGAGCAAAAGCGCAAGGGCCTCACCATGGTGGTGGCCTCTGACCACGCCATTCCGGATGTGTCATCCTTCCACGATCACGTTGAACATTCTCTACGTGCCGCTGAAGATCATATCGTGCTGTTTGGCATTCAACCCCAGGCCGCCTCAACCGACTATGGCTATATCTCACCAGGCGATGAGCTGAAGAAATTCAATGCAGTCCACCGCGTCAACAAATTTGCCGAAAAGCCAAGCGCTGAAGTGGCTGGGATTTACATCGCCAAGGGTTATATGTGGAATTCTGGTAACTTTATCTGCAAGCCCCAGCTTCTGCTTACGGAGGCAGAAATTGTGGCACCTGAAATAGTACATCCTGCCGCCAAAGCCGCCCGCAATATGAAGCGCAGTGACGATTTCTATTATTTGGATGAAAAGTCTTTTGGCGAAGCAAAAGCCTTATCGATCGATTTTGCCGTATTAGAGAAAACCGCGCGTGCGGCGGTTCTGCCTTCAAATTTCAGCTGGTCTGATCTGGGCACATGGAAATCCATTCACGCGTTGTTAGAGCAGGATGTGGACGGCAATGCCGCCATTGGCAAAGCTCAATTCACCCACAGCAGCAACACGCTGGTTTTGGGCAATGGCGCTTTGGTGGCAGTTGAAGGCTTGAAGGATATCGTCGTGGCAATCACCCCAGATGCCATTCTGGTGGCGGCACTGAACAGCAGTGCCAGCATGAAGCCTTTGATGGAAAAGCTGAAGTTGAACCATCCAGAAGTATTGAAAAAAACTAAAACTTGACGCTGCCGTAGCCGCAACGCCATCCTACTCAAATTATTGGGAGACTTATATGGAATATCGTAATCTTGGCCGCTCCGGCCTCAAAACATCATTGTTCACTTTGGGCACAATGAATTTTGACGGCGAGGATTTTTTCACAATGCCCGGCAGCTTGGATCGCGTGCAGGCCGGCCGCATGGTGGATATTGCCGTTGAACATGGCGTCAATGTTTTTGATACGTCCAATGCTTATACCAAGGGACGCTCTGAATCAGCCCTAGGTGAAGTTTTAAAGAACCGCTCCAGCCAACTTCTCATCACGACTAAAGTGCGCTTCGGCATGGGCGATGGCCCCAATCAGCAGGGCCTATCGCGTCATCACATCATTGAACAATGTGAGTTGAGCCTGAAACGCCTGCAGCGTGACCACATCGACGTTTATCTACTGCATGAATGGGATGGCCACACCCCAATTGAAGAAACCATGGAAGCGCTCAACACGTTGGTGAAACACGGCAAGGTGCGCTATATCGGCTGTTCCAATTTTTCCGGTTGGCACATCATGAAGGCCATGATGGCCGCAGACCGCGCCCAAGGCGAAAAATTCGTTTGCCAGCAAATTCATTACACCATTGAAGCGCGTGAAGCCGAATATGAATTGCTGCCTGTTACCATTGATCAAGGCATTGGCGTTCAAGTTTGGAGCCCGATTGCCGGCGGTCTGCTCTCGGGCAAGTTCCGCCGCAATGCAACGCCAGAACAATCGCGCCATTTGGATGGCTGGACTGAACCGCCGATCAGGGACCGGGAACGTCTGTGGCGTATTGTTGATACGCTGGTTGAAGTGGGTGATGCACACGGTGTTTCAGCCGCACAAGTGGCCTTGGCCTGGACTGCAGGCCAGCCCGGCATATCATCCATGGTGATTGGTGCGCGCAATGAAGCCCAACTCAAAGACACATTGGCGGCGGCGAAATTGAAACTCAAAGCCGATGAGCGCAAGAAATTGGATGATGTGAGCCAGTTGCCACTTCTCTATCCTTATTGGCATCAGCACAACACAGTGAGTGAAAGATTGGGCACAGCCGATTTGGCACTGCATGCACCTTACCAAACCCACAATAAATAGTTTTCATCGAAGCAAGGCTTGGCTAGAAGCCTGCCACAAACAGGAGTTGAGACATGACGATTAAGCGTATTAGTATTGGCCCAAGGATGAGTGCCTGTGTGGTTTATGGCGGCATTGCAAGGCTCGCTGGCTTTGTTGCGGATAAAACCGCTGGCAAATCAGTGAAAGATCAAACCGCTGAAATTCTCAGTCTGATTGATGCCACGCTGAAAGAAGCTGGCACCGACAAAACAAAAATTCTCAAGGCCAATATCTGGTTGACCGATATGAAGTCCTTCTCGCAAATGAATGAAGCTTGGGATGCATGGGTGCCAAAGGGTCACACACCAGCGCGCGCCACCGTTCAATCTCCAGCGCTGGCTGCCCCCGGCCTCGAAGTTGAAATCATGGTTGAGGCGGCGATTTAACTTCAGCCCTGCCTCATTCTCACCTCAATTTATTCTATGTTGCGGCGCAATGTAGTTGGCGCACCGCCGCGCTTGGCTTGCAGCAAATCAATTTTGAGGTTGAAATGGATAAACTGTTTAGCGCTGCTTTGGCAGTTTTAATGCTTTGCTCTTCCGCCCATGCTTCAATCGGGATCGCCTCCTATTATAAAACCGGCAAGCGCACCGCCAATGGCGAGCGCTTCTACCCATACGGTTACACGGCTGCGCATCGCAAATTTCCATTCGGCACTTGGCTGAAGGTTACCAACCTGAGCAACAAGCGATATGTGATTGTGCGCGTCAATGACCGTGGCCCATTTGTTAGAGGGCGCGTTCTGGATGTCAGCTATGGCGCCGCCAAAGAATTAGGCATGGTGGGCCGTGGCGTCGCCCGAATTTCCTATGATGTTGTGAACTAAACGCCACAGGTTCATCACAATCGCTCCATTATCACGGCACAATTTATGGTTAACGGTGGACAATGTCGGACGGCTCACCATGAAGAATATAATCATTATTTGTCTTGTCGCTGCCATTGGCGCTGTATTTGCGATTGAAACCACTCACCCGCAAAATCTTGCGTCGGTGCTTTTATTGGCTGGCTATTGAGGCGCAGGCTTTAATCAACTAAGGCTGCCATTCACAAATCATGGCCGCCATCAATCTCCAAAAGCTTGACCGTATTATTGAACGCTTTGCGGGCGTGGAACATGCCCTGTCTTCGGGTGTGACGGGCGAAGCCTTCGTCAAAAACTCTAAGGACTATGCCGAGCTTGCGCCTATGGCCAAAGGCGCAAAGGCCTTGAAGGAGGCCTATCTTGAGCGCGAAGGCCTGGTTGAGATGTTAGCAGGCGGCGGCGATATGGCCCAAATGGCCGAAGCCGAAAAGCCGTATCTGGATGATCGCATCGCTAAGCTTGAGCAAGACATGCGCGTTCTCTTGATTCCCAAAGATGCAGCCGATGAACGCAACGTCATCCTTGAAGTGCGCGCTGGAACCGGTGGCGATGAAGCAGCAATCTTTGCCGGCGACTTGTTCCGCATGTATCAACGCTATGCTGCCTCTAAGGGGTGGAAAGTGGAAGTCATTTCCGCCTCGGACGGCGAACATGGCGGCTATAAGGAGGTCATCGCCAATATATTTGGCCAAGGTGCCTTTGCCCATTTGAAATTTGAAAGCGGCGTTCACCGCGTGCAGCGTGTGCCTGCCACGGAAACCCAAGGGCGCATCCACACTTCGGCGGCAACCGTTGCGGTTTTGCCGGAAGCTGAGGAAGTGGATATCAAGATTGAAGAAAAAGATCTCCGCATTGATGTCTATCGTTCCTCCGGCCCGGGTGGCCAGAGCGTGAACACAACTGACTCTGCGGTGCGCATCACCCATCTGCCGACCGTCCTTGCAGTTGCCCAGCAGACAGAAAAATCTCAGCTTAAAAACAAGAACGCGGCGATGAAGTTGCTGAGGGCCAGGCTTTATGAGCGTGAACGTGAACGCATTGATAGCGAACGCTCTGCCACGCGCAAGGGCCAAGTGGGATCAGGCGATCGCTCAGAACGCATTCGCACCTATAATTTTCCGCAAGGGCGGTTGACTGACCACCGCATCAACTTAACACTTTATAAGCTGCCAGACATCGTTGAAGGCCCAGCTTTAGAAGAAGTTGTGCAAGCTTTGGTCACAGATCATCAGGCCACATTGTTGGCGGAGATGGAAAGTGAAAGCTGAAAGGCTTTCAACCGTGCTTGCCGAGGCACGTCTCAAGCTTGAAAGCATTGGCATCGAAACTGCCGCACTCGATGCGCGTCTCTTCCTGCAAGCGGCTACGCGGTTAACTCAAGCTGATATTGTGGCTGAACCGCAGCGTGAACTTTCTCCCCAACAGAAGAAAATATTTGAGCAATTTATCACCCGCCGCGTGGCGCATGAACCAGTGTCGCGCATTTTAGGCAGTCGCGAATTTTACGGCCGCGAATTTAAAGTAACACCCGCGGTTCTTGATCCACGTGCCGACACAGAATGTGTGGTGGAACTAGCATTGAAGTTGGCGAAGCAAGGCCGCTTTGTTGATCTGGGTACTGGCAGTGGTGCAATCGCCATAACCCTTTGCGCAGAGAATAAAGATCTCTCTGGCATCGCCACGGATATTTCAGATGATGCGCTTCTTGTGGCCAAAGCCAACGCACAAAACCTAGGCGTGGTGGACCGGTTGCAATTTCATAAAGGCGCATGGCTTGATGGATTGAGTGGACCATTTGATCTCATCATTTCCAATCCACCTTATATTAGAGAAGACGCTAAACTTCCGCCCGATGTGGCAAATTATGATCCGCATGTGGCGCTGTTTGGTGGCGCGGACGGCTTGCAGGCTTACCGCGCGATTGCTCAGCAAAGCGCGCCCCATTTGGCACAAAGCGCCTACCTCATTGTTGAGTTGGGCTTTGACCAGAGCCAGGC
>DATCEN010000284.1:0-3207 GCA_036510015.1 Aestuariivirga sp. | reverse complement strand
TGTCCAAGCCAAGCTTTGCCAATCTTTGTAAGGGCTGAGTGCAAACTGAAAGATAACCACAGGCAGGCTCGACACAGACTTATTGAGATTAACATTCCAGAACTGATTATTGAGTGCAGTGAAAAGCAGGGGGGCTGTTTCTCCACTTATACGTGCGAAGGCTAACAATACGCCGGTGACTAGACCCTCTTTTGCCGACCTATAAACGATAACCCGAATAATGGTGGCGCGTGTTGCGCCGAGCGCTGCTGCGGCCTCACGCAGAGGGCTTGGCACCAGCAACAGCATATCTTCCGTGGTGCGCACGATGACAGGCACAGCAATTAGTGCCAGCGCCAATGCGCCTGCCCAACCAGAGAAGTGGCCGAAGGGGCGCACGAGAAGTTCATAGACAAACAGACCAATCACAATGGAAGGAGCGCTGAGCAAAATATCATTGAGAAAGCGCACCACTTGGGTCAGGCGTGTGCCACGGCCATATTCAGACATATAGGTGCCAGCCAAAATTCCGACGGGTGCACCCAGCAGAATGCCAAGGCCGGTCATTTCAATGCTGCCAGCGATGGCATTGAGCAGTCCTCCGGCTGAGCCTGGTGCCGGTGTCATTTGTGTAAACACCGCAGGTGTAAGGCCAGTAAAGCCATTCCAGAACAGCACGACCAAAATATTGGCAAGCCATAGCAGGCCGATAATTGTCACGGTGGTTGCAACTGTAATTGCCACGGTATTGAACCGAAGTCGGCGCGCATAAAGGCTAGATATGTTTTGGCTTTGCAAACTCATCTCAGGCCTTTTTCTGCTCTATTCGGGCTAACATGAAGCGGGCGATGGTCAACACAATCAAGGTGATGACAAACAACAGCAGCGCCAATTCAATAAGCGAAGCGGTGTAAAGATCGCCCTCCGCCTCAGTAAATTCATTTGCGATGGAGGCGGAAATCGTTGTGCCCGGGCCAAGGATAGAGCTTGGCATTTTATGTGAGTTTCCGATCACAAATGTGACGGCCATGGTTTCACCCAACGCGCGGCCCAAGGCCAGCATGCAGGCACCCACCACGCCAACGCGTGAATAAGGGTATATAATTTTACCGAAGACTTCCCACGTTGTGCAGCCGATGCCGTATCCAGCCTCTTTCAAAACCGGTGGCACGGAAGCGAACACATCGCGCGAAATCGAGGTGATGAAGGGCAATACCATAATTGCCAGAATCAAAGCGGAAGTAAAAATGCCGATGCCATAGGCTGGGCCTGCAAATAAACCTCCCACCAATGGCAACTTACCAAGTGAACCAATGATCAGCGGCTCAACATAGCTTTTGAGGAAGGGCGCAAAAACAAACAGGCCCCAAATGCCATAGACAATGCTGGGCACACCGGCCAAAAGCTCAATGGCAATGCCTATGGGCTTACGCAATCGTTGTGGGCAAATTTCAGTGAGGAATAGGGCGATCATCACACCCATCGGAACTGCTATGATCATGGCACCAGCAGACGTGAGAAGTGTTCCGTATATTGCCGGCATAGCGCCGAATAATTCGCGTGGCGGGTTCCACTCCTGACTGGTTATGAAACCAAAGCCAAAAGTGGTGATGGCGGGCCATGCCCCGATGATTAGCGAGATAATGATTGCTATAAGTGACACAAGCACCAGCAAGGCCGCAAACTGGGTCGACCAGCGCATAATAACTTCACCGAGTCGAAAGCGTGGTGATGCGCTTGTTTGTGCTGTGACTTTGACTTCAGCCGCCATGGCATTCCTATGAGAACTCACTGGTGATAAATCTACCATCTTGTGCGTGCGACTGTCTTTTTAAGTTTTTATATGGGTGCAATTAAGGGGAGGCCAGTAATGACCTCCCCTCAGACGATAAGTTATTTGCTAGCAAAAAGCGGCTTGCTGTCTTTGCCTTTGATTTCTGAGGCCCAAGTTGCTTCAATCTGCGCAACAACGGCTTCAGGCATTGGCACATAGGCCAGTTCTTGTGCTTGCTTCAGGCCGTTGTGATAGGCCCAATCAAAGAACTTAAGAGTCTTGCCAGTGGCTACTTCATCTTGTGGCTGAGCATAAACCAAGGCGAAGGTTGAAGCCGTCATTGGCCAAGACGCATCACCTGCTTGATTTGCTAAGATCACGCCGTAACCTGGCTTAGACTTCCAATCAGCATTTGAAGCAGCAGCTTGGAAAGCTTCAGCAGTTGGCACAACGGTCTTGCCAGCCTTGTTGATCATATCAACATAGGTCATCTTGTTTTGCAGGGCGTAAGCAAATTCGACATAGCCGATTGCTCCCTTAGCATTAGCAACGCCTGCGGCAACGCCTTCATTGCCCTTGGCACCGATGCCAACTGGCCACTGAACAGCGGTTGCAACACCAACTTTAGATTTCCAATCAGCATTAACGTCAGACAAATAATAGCTGAAGTTATAGGTGGTGCCCGAGCCGTCTGAACGCTCAACTACCGAAATATCGTCAGCTGGCAGTTTTACATTAGGGTTCAGCTTAGCAATGGCTGGATCATTCCACTTGGTGATTTTGCCGAGATAAATGTCGGCCAGTGTTGGGCCATCAAGAACCATATCGCCGGGCTTCACGCCATCAATGTTCACGATTGGAACAATACCGCCCATAACAAGCGGGAACTGCACAAGGCCAGCGGCCTTTAAATCATCGCCAGAAAGAGGTGCATCAGAAGCGCCAAAAGTTACCGTCTTGGCCTTGATTTGCTTGATGCCACCGCCAGAACCAATGGATTGATAGTTCAAGCTATCGCCGCTGATTGGCTTGTAAGCTTCTGCCCATTTGGCCAGAATTGGAAAAGCGAAGGTTGAGCCCGCGCCAGTGATATCATCAGCGAATGCCATATTGGCACCAGCCAGGATTGCGATTGCGGCAACAGATGCCTGTACATAAAACTTCATTTCATTCTCCTTTGAAATCGAACGTGGCCTGCCTAGGCCTCCTCAATGAAAGGTTTATGTCTGTTGCAATGCAGATTTATGACTGTTTATATGATTGAAATATATTGATTTTATTTTTGCCGAGCGCATCGGAAAAGGCGATGAGGTGGTCGCGCGATTTAGCCAGCCTAGTAATGAACGCTTATAAAAAAAGGGTGCGGCGGTTTCATGCGCCACACCCAGAATATGTGAGAGAATAATTTAGTCTTGATGGCCACTTCGAGCTCATCCACTCGTCGTCGTTCTAGC
>DATCEN010000283.1:0-3960 GCA_036510015.1 Aestuariivirga sp. | reverse complement strand
AACCCATGGCGAAGAACCACGACAACAAGCGCTGGCGGCTGATGCGAGCAAATTGGTCCCAGCTGAACGCATTATTATCCCGTCGCTGGATGAGGCCTACGAGCTTTCAGGTTCAGTGGCGCAATTGGTGGAACAAGGGTCAGGCGCATTGTTGCCACGGCTTGATCATGCGCTGGTGGCCAAGCCTGATTGGAACAATGAATATCAATCAGTGTTGGGCGATATTCACAGTGCACTCGATTCTGCTGCCGATGATAAGCAGCGCGGTGTGGTATTAAGAAAAATCCGACGCGCGCTTTTCTCAGATGATGGGCCCGGCCTTCCGCCGGTTAATATTCAACGGCGCAAGCCGGGGCGGCGCGGATGGGACGAGGGTTAAGCGCCTAAGCTCTGGAATTCTTTCAACACGCTCACGTAAACCTCGCGCTTGAAAGGGATGATAAGGTCTAACACCTCATCCCGTTTGGCCCAGCGCCAATCATCAAATTCTTGTTTTTGGCCGGGCACTGTTAATGTGATCTCGGCCATGTCGCCTTCAAAGCGGAAAACAAACCACATCTGTTTTTGGCCGCGATATTTGCCGTTCCAAGATATGCCGATCAAGTGTTCAGGCAAATCATAGGTATGCCAATCTTTTGATTGCGCCAATAAGGAGACGCTCGTGACACCGGTTTCTTCATAAAGTTCGCGCTTGGCGGCACCCAGCAGATCTTCGCCCGCATCAACACCGCCTTGCGGCATTTGCCACCATTTGCCAATGCCATCATCATTCTGCTTTTCAAAACGTCGTCCTATCCAGGCCTCGCCCTTTGAGTTGAGCAGCATAATTCCTACGCATGGACGGTAAGCGGTGATTTCTGGATGGCTCATCAGCCCAAATTACCTTTGAAGCTTGCGGAAACTGGAACAATGATCACGCCGCGTTGGCGTGCCTCGCTCAGCCAATCACGCACCGCATCGATTGTAACATCAAGGCCAGAGCCGGTGCCGATGGCAATGCCGCCATTCTTGGCCTCTTGTTCAAGACTGTCCAGAGCGGTTGCGATGGACGAGGCATCAGCGGCCTGATCAATCACAATTACGCCGTGTCGCACTGGCATGTTGATGCTGCCAGCCACTTGATCGGTCATCGTGTTTTTAGTGTTGCTGTCTTCGATATAGTTTAAGCCCCGCTGTTTAATTTCGGTCAGCAAAGGTCGCAATGCATTTGGAGCGGTAAGAAAACGCCCGCCCATGTAATTGATCACGCCAGCATAGCCTGCAAAGCGCGATAACAGCCACTGCAAGCTGGCATCATTATTTTTGGCGTCTTGGTCAGCAAGCAAAGTTTTAGGGCCGGGATTGTTGACTGGATAACCAAGAGGTTCCATCGGCAACTGCAAATAGACTTCATGGCCAACGTCACGCGCGCGGTCCACCTGTGCCTGAAGATTGTTCCCATAAGGGGCAAAAGCGAAAGTTACATTTGCGGGCAGATCATTGATCGCCTTACGGGTGAGCTTTTCACTGAGACCCATGCCCCCGATCACTAATGCAATGCGCGGCCCATCGCCTTGCATATCGCTCATCAATGCTTGCTTGGCGTAAAGTTCTGATGCTTTGCGGCCATTGGCGGCGATTTTTGGCAGAGGGCCATCGGGGCTATCTTCAGTGATCGCGGCGATAGGCGCTTTCGTCAGGCTGGGCCTTGAGTTGGTAATGATAGTAACATGGCTGTCCAGCTTTGTAATTTTTTGGCGCGGCTGTTCGACATCAACCGGAGCATCTGCTTCTGCCTGTGAGGCGGTGTCGGCCTTGTCAATGCCAGCGGTTGTTATTGCATCAGCACTCGGATCAATCACCTTTGGCTCAGGTGAGGTGTTGATGGTTTCAAGCTTAGGAATTTGTGCGGTGATCAAAGGCTCGCCTGCGAAAGGCAACTTTTGGCGTGCCAGCCATGTGCCACCAACCGCATAGGTAATGAAGAGCACAGCAAAGCTGGTTGCCAAGGCCGAAGGCCTTTGCTTCCAAAGCCGTTCCATCAGGCTGCGCCGTTGCAGCGGCTGTTTCAGTTCATCGTGACGCATCATCCAAACACTCGAATCAAACCCCTTTGTGCGGCCAAGGGCGTTAACGGTGTGTTAACCATGGCACCGCGCTTTTCTAGTGATGGACTTGCGGGTTTAACGAAAGTAACTTGACTCAAATTGGGAGAAAAAAATGACAGGTAGACTTTCCGGCAAAACAGTTTTGGTTACCTCAGCGGCGCAGGGCATTGGCCGCGCCAGTGCCATCGCCATGGCCAACGAAGGTGCTAAAGTCTGGGCCACCGACATTCGGGCTGATCTATTGGAGGTTTTGGCCAAAGACCAGCCCGGCATTTCAACCTTCACCTTGAATGTTTTGAGTGCTGAAGACATTGTCGCAGCCGCCAAAAAAACTGGAGCTGTGGACGCATTGTTCAACTGCTCGGGCTTTGTGCACCAAGGCACCATTTTGGAAGCCGAAGATAAAGATTTCGATTTTTCTTTCAATCTCAACGTGCGCGCACATTATCACATGATTAGAGCCTATTTGCCGATGATGGTGGCTAAGGGTGGTGGCTCTATTATCAACATGGCATCGGTGTGTTCATCCATCAAAGGCCTGCCCAATCGTTTTGCCTATGGTACAACCAAAGCCGCTGTCATCGGCCTCACCAAATCTGTTGCGGCAGATTTTGTTACCAAAGGAATTCGCTGCAATGCCGTGTGTCCCGGGACGGTGGATACACCAAGTCTATTTGACCGAATGAAAGCGCAAGGTGATGTGGAAAAGGCGCGCGCCGCCTTTATCGCCCGCCAGCCGATGGGCCGCCTCGCGCGGGCTGATGAAGTTGCTGCTATGGTGGTTTATCTCGCCAGCGACGAAAGTGCTTTCATCACCGGCCAAGCCTTTGTGATTGATGGCGGCCTTTCGATATAACCTTTTGTAATTCACGACGGAGAAGGACTGCCACCGCGTCTAACCATAGAAACCGCCAATTCAGGCGGTAAGTAAAAACTATGGAGTATCCGCATGTTAAACAAGTTACTGATCGGCACCTTGGCGCTCGGCCTTTTGGGTGGAATTGCTTATGCAGATGATCAAGCCGCAGCACCGGCACAACCGCAAGCTCAGGCCCAAGCGGACCAAGGCCCAGACGGCGTGCAACAGGGTTGGTGGCACAGGCATATGGCTGGCCACCGCCACGATATGCGCGGCGAAATGCGTGGGCCTGGTGGTCCAGACATGATGGGCAAGCAGGGTTTCCATCTGCAGCTTGGCCCCAATGTCAGTGTTGGCATTATGTGTGGCACACAAGCGATGAAAGATTGTCTCGCTGAAGCCCAGCCACTGATTGATGCGGCAAAAACTGCTGCAGCACAGACGAAGTAAACCACGATCCATATTGTAGGACAGCGCAGGCGTGAGCTCACGTCTTCGCTGTCCTCTTGCGTTGTCATACTGAGAAGTGCAGGTTCGCCCAAAGTTGCTCCGGGAGGGACTGCAAAATGACAGTGCAAAGTGTTGAGGTAAGGCTTCTCAGGCCCACACAGATTGCCGTTGGCAAGAGGTTGGTGAAAGCAAAGCGTAAGGGCCTTCGGGCGCGTGAGCGCAGACCCTCTGAATTGGTCAATTTTATATTGGAAAATCCCATTCGCGTGGTAGCTGGCCCGGCGAAACAATTATTTGTGGTGGATCATCACCACCTTGCCCATGCCTTGTTGGATGAGGGTTTTGAAACTGCTCCAGTGGTTTTGCTAGGTGATTTGAGCAAAACTCCGCGTAGCAAATTTTGGGCCGAGATGTTGGCCAAAGGTTGGCTTCACCCCTTTGATGGCAAAGGACGTAAGCGCCCGATCAGCGCAATCCCTCGTAAGATTGAAGATATGGAAGATGATCCTTATCGCAGTTTGGCAGGTTTCGTGCGCTTGCGTGGAGGCTTTACCAAATCAGAAA
>DATCEN010000282.1:0-2580 GCA_036510015.1 Aestuariivirga sp. | reverse complement strand
CACGACAAAATTTACAAAGCGGTCAAAGATCAAGACAGTAATGGCGCGCGCAAAGCCATGCAAGATTTGATCGCTGATACAGATAGTTTGTTTAATGGTGTTAAGCCCACCAAGAGCAAAGCTTAATCAACTATCAAAGCGGCATTTCGCTTGGCGGTTAAAAGTTACTATTTCGCCGAAGCTAAATAGAAAGGGCCAGCTGAAGCTGACCCCAATCTTGCCTTGGTAATGAAACTTATTGGCCAGCGGCCTTCAACTTCGTATCGCAATCATGCCAGAATTCTGGCCATTTCAAGCCAACGGGAATTTTGTTTGCGGCCTTCATTTGGTCCCACTGATCAACGCAGGATTTAACGCGGCTCTGTGCGCCATTGGCACCAGCAACTGTAGGCGTAGCCATCTTAGGTGCTGGAGCCATAGCAGGAGCAGCAGGAGCTGCCATCTTAGTTACTGGGGCCATTGCAGGAGCCGCTGGAGCCGCATCTACTTTTGCCACGCAGTCCTTTTCAAAGATCGGCCAAGTTGTGCCAGCTGGAATCTTGTTGGCCGTTTGCATGGCATTCCATTGATCTGTACAAGCCTTCATTGCGGTGGATTCGGCCGCTTGGGCAGAACCCGCGTTTACGGCCAGAACAGCGGCAAGCGCCAAACCAGCATACATCAATTTATTCATTGCATTCTCCTCAGTTAAAATGCCCGTCTGGCGCGGCAGGTCGGTTGCGCTTGCACGGATCAATACATGAAACATCATCAAAACAATGACCAAAAAAAGTGCCCCACATATGAAGAATAAACTCAATTGAGAATGTTGACAGCACGCGCCGCAACCAGAGTGATAACCAACAGCGAAATCGATGCTTGTGCCATCATTAACAATTTGGCGCGCTGCGAAAACGGCATCGTATCGGTGGGTGAAAAAGCTGTGGCATTGGTAAAGGCCAGAAACAAATAATCAATATAGCCGGGCGACCATCCATCAGTTCTCTTTGAAGACATTTGTGGAAACAAAAAATCGTTCTGCGGACTATCGTGCAATCCGCGCAAGGGCGGCGCGCCGCGATCGATGTTCCAAAACCACAAGGAAAAAGCAATAACATTGGTAATCCATATGTTAATTGCATCAAGCAGCAAAGACGGCGCAGCACCAGCTTTGCCAGAGAGCAGTGCGTGGATCAGTTCAAACAGTGAAGCAAAATTCGCCAACGTGACCAGTGCAGTCAACACCAATGCGGCGACACGAACTATATGACGATAATTAGCCAGCGCAGTGAAATGTTTTTCCTCTGTTGCTGTCTTGGCTTTGTCTATGGTCCAGGCTGTGGCGACAGACAGCGGCAACAAAAGCAAAAGCTCAAGACCGGGAACCAACCATTTTGGCCCCCATGAAAAGTTGTTAATGAGAAAAAGTTGCAATCCAGCAATCACCACCACGGCGCCGCGCGCAAACCAAAAATCCCATGGATTTGTGGCAAGGTGAGTATGATCGTGCATCTGCGGGCAACTCCAAGAATCGCCCGCAGTGTCATTGTTTAGTGTGTCATGGTCAACGCATGTTTGGCTGCTGGCTCAATCAAGCCAATCATCGCACCAGAGGCGTCAGACATAACCGCCACTGTGCCAACCCCAGGGATCAGAACTGGTGGACGCATCACCTCACCACCCGCTTCATGCGTCTGGTTTTCGGCTTCGCGCATATTGGCGACTGAGAGATAAGTCATCCAATGGGTGGGTACGCCTTCATAGTCCGGCGCAGTCAGTTCAAATACACCACCCACAGTCTTGCCGTCTTTGCTGGCAATCCAATAGGCCGTGCCATCAGGCAGGGGCAGGGGCTCAAAATTCCATCCAAGCGTACGGCCATAAAAGGCCAATGCCATCTCGGGCTCCCAGGTATTAAGTTCGTGCCACCAGTGTCGTTGAGGCATGGTCATGTTGTTCTCCTTTATGCGAGGGGTTTGAACATGTCGCCGTCCGCCGTGCAGGCTTATGGGGATTCGAGGCTTTGATGTGGCAAGATTGGGGCGATTGCATGTCATGGATAACAGTCAAGCACGCCGCGCTAATAGATTCCTGCGTTCGGCCACGAGAGGTGCAACACCTTGACGGCAATTGCTAATTCGCAGATAGCATAACGTAAAAGTAATAAGGAAAGTCTGCATGTCTGAAATGCCAACCGAAGATTATGAACACACTGAACATGCCATGCATGCCAAACATGAGGCCGAAGGAGGCAATAGGTTTATCGGCACCGTGGCCATGAGCATCGCGGTTCTGGCCGTGGTGGCGGCAACTGTTGGCAGCCTTGAAACACTTGAAGATGGTGATGCCATTTCAGCCAAGAATGAAGCGGTGCTATTTCAAAATAAAGCCACTGACAGTTGGAATTTCTACCAAGCAAAAAGCGTGAAGAAGAATATGTATGACATCGCGGCAGCCACGGCTTCCGACGGCCCGGTGAAAGACGACTTCATGGCCAAGTCCAAAAAGAATGAGGATGAGAGCGCAGACATACAAAAAGAGGCCAAGAAGCTGGAAGACGAATCTGCTGCGAAATTGGCCGAAGGCGAAACTCATGAAACC
>DATCEN010000281.1:0-5809 GCA_036510015.1 Aestuariivirga sp. | reverse complement strand
TGTTTCGAGTTCCATGTGAGCAATTCCAAATAAAAAACGGGGAGGTGGTTTTCCATCTCCCCGTTCAATTCAGAACTGACTTATGCAGTGCTGCCGGGCCCGATGGGCGGCAGCTTTTTCACTGCCATTATTCTGCGGCTTTCACCGGCATAACTGAGACCAGTTGTTTTCCGCCCTTAGTAGCGCGGAATTCAACGGTGCCAGCGACGGTGGCAAACAGTGTGTGATCCTTGCCCATGCCAACACCTGCGCCTGCATGCACTTTCGTGCCGCGTTGGCGGATAATAATGTTGCCGGCAATAACGGCTTCGCCACCGTAAGCCTTAACGCCCAAACGACGGCCTGCGCTATCGCGGCCGTTGCGGGATGAACCACCTGCTTTTTTATGTGCCATGATTTATCTCCTTACTTTTCTTCTTGACCAGCAGCTTTGGCTTTCGCCTTTGGCTTGGCTTTTGGCTTAGCGGCAGGTGCCTCAGCAGCAGCTATTGCAACTGGAGCAGCGGCGGCAGCGGCCGGCTTAGCAACCTCAGCCATAGCTGGCTTTTCAGCCTTGGCCTTTGCTGCTGGCTTAGCACCACCAGTGAGGATCTCAGTGATCATCACCGAAGTTAAATCCTGACGATGGCCATTGCGGCGGCGATAATGCTTACGACGGCGCTTCTTGAAAATAATCAGCTTAGGCCCACGGGCCTGCTTATCGATCTCACCAACAACGGTGGCACCAGCAACAGTTGGCGCACCAACCTGCACTTCAGCACCGTTTACAACCATGAACACATCATGGAATTGGATTTGATCGCCAGCTTCGCCTTCGAGGCGCTCGATTAGAATTTTATCGTTGGCGGCAACTTTATATTGCTTTCCGCCAGTTTTAATAACTGCGTACATCTTACTTCTTCCTTTTTCCGCGCCCTTCGGAGCCTTTTTCTAACCCATTGTAAGAAAAGGACTTTGTTAGTTAAAGCCGAAGCTTTGAGGGTTACCCTCGGGCAGCGCCATGAACCCCCATAAGCTTGTGACCCACGGGGAAAGCGCTCCTCTAGAGGTCACAGCATATAAAAGTCAAGAGTGTGGAGGCTTTTCAATGAAAGCGCCACCCTGCCTGATCTGCATGATGAGCCGATTGACCTCACCACCAAAAATCAAAACCAAAGCGGCCATGTAAACAAAGAACATTGCGGCAAAAATGCCGGAGAGCGAGGCATAGGTTAAGGTGAAGCTGGAGAAGTTGCGCAAATACCAAGAAAAGCCACCCGTGAGCACCATCCAGATGAGCACTGTTAAGGCAATGCCGGGGGTGAGATCAGACAGCGGCAGGCGCCGATTGGGCAAAAAGCGATGGGCAGCAAATAGGCCAATCACCAATAGTATGAAGGCGAGCGGCATCCGCCACCAATTTATCGAGGCTAAGTCTTGCAATCGTTGCGGGGCAAAAGCTTCAAGTACTTGAACCACGGCGGGCAAAATCACAAGCAAAGTGGCTACGGCCAGCATGATCACCGCAGTGACAAAGACAAACAGCACATTTTGCAAATAGAGCATCCAAAGTGAGCGGGTTTCACGTATGTCATAAGCGCGGTTTAATGAGAGGCGAACGCTGTCCACGCCGCCCATGGCGCTCCACAGGGTAAGCAACACGGCAATGCTCAGTAGCCCAGTGCGCGGCACTGTGAGGATTGAGATGATTTCACTTTGAAACGGTTGCACCAAGCCGGAAGGCATAACGCCAATCAAAAACTGTATGACGTTATGGGCGAGTTCCGCGCTGCCAAAAAAGCCTGACAAGCTGGTGAGGAAAATCAAAAATGGAAAAAGCGAAAACACCATACGAAAGGCGATGTTGCCGGCAAGGGGCACAGCCTCATCGGCGAACAGCCGCTTGAGCAGGAGCAAAAACAGTGCCAAGAGCTTTTGAAACTTCATTGGTTCTCTTTGCCCATGCTTCAAGCAACTCACAAGTCTTTTGCGCTGACCATAGCACCTTTCGCATTCGTTGTGCTTTGGGCCACAGGCTTTGTGGTTTCAAAACTTCTTGCCGGGCATGTTGCGCCAGTGTGGTTTTTAGGCATTCGCTTCCCGCTTGCGATGGCGTTCATGTTAGCGGTGGCCTTGTGGCAAAAAGCGCATTGGCCGAGCCCACGGCTGGCGTTTCATGCAAGTGTGACGGGCGTGTTCATGCATGCACTTTATCTCTGCCCATTCTATTGGGCGGTGAGCAACGGTATGCCCGCTGGGGTGATTGCGCTGGTGACTGGTTTGCAGCCTTTGTTTACGGCCTTTCTTGCCGTGCCAATGTTGAAAGAACGCGTTGAACTTAAACATTGGTTGGGCCTCGTCATCGGCATCACAGGAGTGTGTTTGGTGTTATTGCCGAAACTGAGCTTTGCGTTGATCGGCGGCATTACACCCTTAACAATTTCACTTGCGGTATTTGGCACTTTATCCATCGCCTTCGGTACAGTGTATCAAAAGAAATTTTCGTCGGGCATTCCTCTCAGCACGGGAGGCGTTTGGCAATATGCCGGTGCGGGCGTGACTGCATTAATCATCACAGCCATAATAGGTGACTATCAATTTGATTTCAGCTTGCAAGCTTGGGCTGCCCTGGGCTGGGCCGTTATTGTGCTATCGGTTTTCACAATTTTATTATTGCTATGGCTGATCAATCGAGGGGCCGTGTCGAAGCTTGCCAGCATGAATTTTCTGGTGCCGGGGGTTACTGCGCTGATGACTTATTTATGGTTCGGTGAAACACTTCTTCCGGTGCAATTATTCGGCATGGCGATTTGCGCCTGCGCTGTGTTGGTGGTTAACCGCGCAGCCAGAGCACCAGTATTACAATAAGGATCGTTGCAAATTGCAGACCCACGCGCCAGCGCATGAGTGATTGGCTGCGGTTAGCAGAGCCACCACGCATCATATTGATGAGACCCAAGACGAGCACAACGACGACAGCCGCCATGCTGATAGTGATGATGAGATTGCCCATGGTTTTTATATTATATCCGCAAACGCCTTAGATTTACGCTGTGGCATAAGGTGCCAAGTAAGGCAATGCAAGCTGCCGCAAATCAGCCGCGTTTATGTCCTGTACAGGGCCGCAGGCATTTGGCAATGATTAGTATTATTCAGGTTGATTTGACGACATGAACTTCAAAGCACTTATCATAGGCATGGCATTGATTGTAGGCGCTTTGGCTGGCAGCGGCTCAGCGTGGGCTGATGATCCAGTTTCGCTCGGGGCATTTGAAGATTGGGAAGCCTTTGTCTACCACAGTGAAGGGGCCGCTGTTTGTTTTGTTTTGTCTGCGCCTAAGAAGACCGATTCCGACAAGAAAATTTCTCACCGTGATCCGGTGCATTTTCTGGTGACCAACTTTGTTGCCCGCAGAGTGAAGGGGCAAATTTCCACGATCATTGGTTATCCGTTTAAAGAGCAATCAACAGTTGCTTTGAAGGTGGATGATAAAGCTTTTGAGCTTTACACCAATGGTGACACGGCTTGGGCCGCTGCCGCCGATGTGGAGGCCAGTATTGTGAAGGCCATGAAAGCCGCCAAAATTTTGAGTGTGAATGGCACTTCAGTGCGCGGCACGCAAACGACGGATTATTATTCGATGGCTGGCTTTAACAAGGCATTGGAAAAAATAGACACGGCTTGCAGATGATGAAGCGCATTTTCGTTTTTATATTTGGCTTATTCAGCTTTGCAGCGGCAGCGAATGCTACGTGCAAGCCAGTGCAATTCGCCAAAGCCAATTACACCGTTTGTGGATTTGATACGCGCATCGATACATTGGCGCTTTATGACCTTGATGCCACCGGCAAGCCTTACGGTGGCTTTGTGGTTTTGCGCGATGCATTATTGGCGCAGGGCAAAGAACTTTTATTCGCGATGAACGCGGGAATGTTCGGCACAGATTTAAAACCCATTGGCTATTATGTGGAGGGTGGAAAATTATTGCACGCGATGAACCACGCCGATGGCCCAGGGAATTTTCATTTAAAGCCCAATGGCATTTTTTATGTTGCGGGGCAGAAAGCTGGCGTGATGGAAACGGAAGCCTTTGCACATTCTGGCATCAAGCCTGATTTGGCTACGCAGTCTGGCCCGATGCTGGTGGTCAATGGCGCGTTGCATCCGAGCATTTTGCCAAGTGGGCAATCTATAAAAATTCGCAATGGCGTGTGTGTGAATGACGGAAATAAGGTTTTGTTTGCGATTTCAGACGACTTTGTGACCTTTTATCAATTTGCCACAATGTTCCGCGATGGCCTTCATTGCAAGGATGCGTTGTTTCTAGATGGTTCAGTTTCCAGCCTTTATTCGCCCGAATTGAAGCGCAGCGATTTTCTCTCAAATCTTGGGCCGATGGTGGGCGTGACCTCGCCCACAAAATAGATTATAGGCCCGCACATGGTTACAATTTTGAATACGGCAGCCCCTGTTGCTGCATCTTATATTCCCAATGATTTGCGCCGCAACATCGTGGGGCTTTCACGCGTGGCGCTTAGTAATATTCTCGCCGATGTTGGTGTGGTGGAAAAGCAGCGCCGGATGCGCATGCGCCAGCTGTGGCATTGGATGTATAATCGCGGCGTCACTGAATTTTCGGCGATGACTGATATTTCTAAAGACATGCAGCGCAAGTTGGATGATGCTTTTGTGATAGCGCGACCTGAGGTGGTGACGGAACAAACGTCGTCTGATGGCACACGCAAATGGCTGTTGCGCTTGGCGCCTGATGATAAGGGCGCGCGCCATGAGATTGAAACGGTTTATATTCCGGAAGAAGATCGCGGTACTTTGTGTATTTCATCGCAGGTTGGTTGCACACTCACTTGCACGTTCTGCCACACTGGAACGCAGAAACTGGTTCGGAATTTAACCGCTGGTGAAATCGCCGGGCAGATTATGTTGGCGCGTGACAAAATCAAAGATTGGCCGATGGATTTGGAAGCGAATAAAACGCCGCCATCATCGGGGCGTTACATCACCAATGTTGTGTTGATGGGCATGGGTGAGCCTTTGTATAATTTCGACAATGTGAAGGATGCCATTGAGATTGCCGCAGATGGCGAGGGGCTGTCGCTGTCCAAGCGACGCATCACGCTCAGCACTTCTGGCGTGGTGCCGGAGATTGTGCGGGCGGGGGCGGAGATTGGTTCATCGCTGGCGATTTCACTGCATGGCACCACTGATGAAATTCGCAACAAGCTGGTGCCGCTGAATAAGAAATATAATATCGCGCAGTTGATGGATGCTTGCCGTAATTATCCTGGCTCGTCCAATGCGCGGCGCATCACCTTTGAATATGTGATGTTGAAGGGCGTGAACGACACCAAGGAAGATGCCAAACGCTTGGTGCAGTTGCTGAAGGGCATTCCGGCGAAGGTGAATTTGATTCCGTTTAATCCGTGGCCCGGCACGGCTTATGTATGTAGCGAATGGGATGTGATCGAGGCCTTTGCTGAGATTTTGAACAATGCGGGGTATGCTTCGCCTGTGAGAACGCCACGCGGTCGCGACATTATGGCGGCCTGTGGGCAGCTGAAGAGCGAGAGCCAAAAGGTGCGGGCGAGTGAGAGGGCCACTTCTTGATTTTTAGAATTTAACCGCTCAATATATCAGTTGATGGACAAGATAGGAATCTGCGGTGGCTAATGCGGTTTTTTACCACAAACCAGACAGTAAATATGACGACACCCATGATAGGTATCATTTCCCGTCTCAATATTTGTCACGGATCAGCAAGACCATAGGTGATTATATAACTTATTATGGGCCAGTGTCCGGAAAATCAGG
>DATCEN010000280.1:0-3127 GCA_036510015.1 Aestuariivirga sp. | reverse complement strand
TTTCTTCGTTGACTTGATGATTATGAAACGGAAAGGCGCATTTGCCGGGAGGCACGGCGGTCACATTGTAGCCCAGCTTTCGCGCGCCAATCTTTCCGCCAATTGATGCCATTTTTGCGTCGTATTTTTCAACAGCCTTCCCTTTGGGTGCGAAGCCAGGCGGACGCGGCATCAATTCAATATCGGCAATGTTCAGAATAGAAGGTTTCATGAGCGGTAACTTTCTAAAGGCATGGGGCCAACCTTAACTTATAGCTAAACCAATGTAATTTGCAAAATGAATGCGGTCGCTTTTGGGTTTGTGAAAAAGTTCAAACTGACCCACTACCCACTTGCGCCAGCGCCTGTTCCAAATCCTCAATCAAATCATTGATATTCTCAATGCCGATGGACAGCCGCACCAGATTGTCTGGCAATGCGCTGGTTGGCCCTTCTACGGTTTTGCGGTGCTCGGCAAGGCTTTCAACCCCACCCAGCGAAGTGGCGGGCGCAAATAAATTGAGCCTTGTGCAGAATTTTTGTGAACCCGCAAAATCCGTTTTCAACAAAAAGCTCATCATGCCGCCAAAACCACCTGCCATTTGCAGCTTCGCAATGGCATGGCCCTTCTGTGTGGCAAGCCCGGGATAGAGAACTTGTTGCAGTTTTGGATGCAAAGAAAAATGCCGCGCTATGGCCATGGCGTTTTTGGATGATTGCACATAACGCAAATGCAACGTGCGAAGCCCGCGCAACAGCAGCCAGCTTTCAAACGGCGGCAAGGCATTGCCCATGATGGTGCGCAGGCGTTTGACTTCAGCCCAGCGCGCATTGCTCTCGCGAGCAACCAATACCCCAGCAAGAACATCTGTGTGACCATTGAGATATTTGGTGGCGGAATGAAAAACCACATCCGCTCCAAGCGTAAGCGGATTACAAGCAACTGCCCCAAGGCAAGTGGCATCAACGGCGAGAATAGCCCCAACTTTATGCGCAGCACTGGCAGTGGCGGAAATATCAATCACATCCCACGTTGGGTTGACTGGCGTTTCAATCCACACCAAATCCGTTTTGGCGATGATCGCTGAAGCCAAACCTTCTGGTTCCACCAAAGTCAAAGTGATGCGGCCCTTGCTTTCGAGCTGCTGGAACCAACTGCGCACGCCGTAATACATGCTGGAAAGTGACACTACGTGAGCCCCTTGCGGGATCGTTTCGCAAAATGCCACGACTGCGGCCATGCCGGATGAAAACGCCAGCGCCCCTACACCTTTTTCCAGTGCCGCAATCGTTTCTTCCACCTGCCACAAATTGGGTGAGCCGTTGCGTTGATAATTCTCGGCCAGTTTTGGTTGATAGTTTTCATCGCGCGCATAAGTCGTGGTGAGATAAAGCGGCGGCGCCACCGCACCAGTAGCAGGATCAACTGCACGAGAAGATTGAGCGGCGATGGTCTCGGGGCGCAGCTTGTGATTTTTACTCATGGATAAAGCTTCATCTTGCTCCACTTGTCCGTTGGCGTGGCGCGGTTGAAAACGACACGGTCATGCAGGCGGAACGGCCTGTCATGCCAAAATTCAATGGCTAATGGCTTGATGCGAAAACCCGACCAATAGGAAGGGCGCGGCACATCGCCGATAGCGAACTTCGCGGTGTACATCGCTACTGATGTTTCCAACGCAAATCGACCTTCGAGGCGCCGCGATTGTGCACTGGCCCAAGCTCCAATGCGGCTATCACGGGCGCGAGATTTGAAATAGGCATCTGCCTCAGCCGCTGTCACCGCCTCAACCAATCCACGCACACGCACTTGGCGGCGCAGACTTTTCCAATGGAAAACCAACGCTGCTTTTTGCGTGGCCAAAAGTTCTTGGCCTTTTTGGCTTTCAAAATTCGTGTAAAACACAAAACCTTTGTCATCAAAATCCTTGAGTAGAACCATACGCGCATTGGGCAGGCCCTCTTCATCCACCGTGGCCAAGGTCATGGCATTTGGATCATTCGGCTCTTTCGTCTCAGCGTCTTTCAGCCACTCAGCAAACAGCCCAAAGGGATCATCGCGTTCAGTGAACCCCATTTGCGCAGTGGTTACTTTCAACCGTTCAAGATCCATCACGCGTCAACAATGCCGCGCAAATTGGCGAGGCCCCTTTCGAAATCAGTACCAACGATTTTATCCATGCTGAAAAACATACCCATCACACGGAACACAAATGGCGCATGCCCGCGCATTTCCCATTTCAAATGCGTGCCCTTGCCATTGGGCGTCAGTGTAAATTCGGTGACATTTGATGCTTGGAATGGCTTGATGAAATTTAAATCGAGCTGCAGGTTTTTGGAAGGCACCGAATTTGTGATTTCCATATTGCCTTGGCCAACCTTTTTGTTGCCGAACCAAGCATATTTAGCGCCAACGCCAGAGGCAGAGCCCGAAAACTCACGCTTCATGTCAGGGTCCATCTTCTCCCAAGGGCTCCAAGCCGCCCAGTTATGAAAATCATTGATCTGGGAAAACACCATTTTGGGCGTTGCATTGAAATCCGCTTCGCGCACAACGCTAAAGCCTGCGGGTTGCGACACGCCATAAATCAACACCAGCGCGACCAGCACGATGATAATTAAAATGATCCAAAACAGCACGACAGACTCCCTTGTCTCGTCAGATAATTGTTAAGCGCATTGAGGCTTCGCGTCTAGTTGTACTAGCGTTTCTGAAACACCAAATGCAGTGCGCCCTCGCCCGCCGTTGTTTCAACGCAGGAATAACCTAGCTTGGCCAGATCAATTCCTGCCAGCAGATTTTCGCCTTGCCCCATGACTATAGGAGAAACGGCCAGATGCAAATAGTCAACGAGGCCAGCGAGCAGCCCGTTGCGAACCGTCTGAACCCCGCCACTCAGTCGTACATCTTTGCCCTTTGCCGCGATTTTGGCCTTATCCAATACCGTGGCAAAATCATCTGAAACAAATTCAAACACTGTTCCACCTTCCATGACGAGGGCCGGCCGGGGATAATGCGTCATCACAAACACAGGGGTGTGGTAGGGCGGGTTAGGGCCCCACCAACCCTTCCAATTATGGTCAGGCCAATCGCTCCGTTGCGGGCCAAACATGTTGCGGCCCATGATCGCTGCCCCAATGTTTTCAA
>DATCEN010000279.1:0-3826 GCA_036510015.1 Aestuariivirga sp. | reverse complement strand
TATTGCCGCGCACTGATTTGCCTTTAAGTATATTTGAGCCGCGTTATCTCGAGATGGTAGAAACAGCTATGGCCGGAAATCGTTTGATCGGCATCATCCAACCGCAAGCTGATCAATCTCAGACAAAACCAAAACTGATGCATATAGGTTGCGCTGGCCGAATCACGTCTTATTCCGAGAGTGAAGACGGCCGCATCCATGTGACACTTACTGGCATCTGTCGGTTTGTTCTCGGACGTGAAGCTAAGGTCGAGACTGCTTATCGACAGGCGGCAATTGATTTTAGGCCTTTTGCCATTGATCTTGTTTCGGGTGCAGGTGCACCCAGCGTCGACCGCGCACAAGTGTTGGATGCTTTTCGCCAATATCTTGAATTGAATAATTTGACCACAAATTGGGAAGACGTGAACGCTGTCAATACTGAGGTGTTGGTCAACACACTTTCGCTTCTTGCACCTTATCCGCCGCGTGACAAACAAGCACTACTTGAAGCACCTGATTTGAAAACCCGTGCAGAAGTTTTGGTGGCACTTACTGAGTTGGCTCTCAAGAAGTCGCTTCATGGAAACTCCACAAGGATGCAATGATGGACGATGAGCACCACACCGATGCAAAGCTTTTGGAAGTGCTCGTTTGCCCACTGACGAGAACCCGCCTGATTTACGATGTAGAAAAACAAGAGTTGATCTCTAAGGCGGCAGGGCTGGCTTATCCACTTCGCGACGGGATTCCTATTATGCTGCCAAGTGAGGCGCGAGATATCACACGTGAATAGCCATCCTCCGACCGGACATTGGCCAACCGAGCTTCGGCTTGCAAGCAATGGCAAAGGACTGAAAATTGTTTTGGACACAGGCGAGGAATTTGAAATCTCCGCAGAGTTACTGCGCGTTGAGAGCCCAAGTGCAGAAGTTAAAGGTCATGGGCCTGGGCAAGAGAAATTGGTTTTTGGCAAGGCGGATGTGTCAATCACAAATCTTGAGCCAGTTGGCACTTATGCAATCCGTTTGATTTTCAGTGACGGTCATTCCACCGGTATTTTCACCTGGGATTATCTCGAAAAACTTGGTCGCCAGTCAGATCGGCTCTGGCAAGCCTATTTGAACAATCTGCAAACCGCTGGGCTTTCGCGGTAGCCATAAAACTGCTTAAATATCAGGCAAAAATATATATTTGCTTGAAATATAGGCACGACAGTTAATGTTTTATTGAGAGCATAAAATTTAATCGTTTATAATGAGTACCTTAGGATTCATTCTAAACTGGCACGCTACTTGAAGCGCCTTTCCGAGTTACAGGAGAAAGGCTGGTTCATGAAATACATCATCGCCGTTATAAAACCCTTCAAACTTGAAGAGGTTCGTGAAGCACTGGGGGCCTTAGGCGTCCAAGGCATTACAGTTACAGAAGTGAAGGGGCATGGTCGCCAGCGCGGCCATACCGAGTTTTACCGGGGGGCTGAATATGCTGTCAGCTTTGTGCCCAAGGTAAAAATTGAAGTCGCGGTTGAGTCTAAACTCGCACCCAAGGTTGTCGAGGCCATTCAAGCCGCAGCACGCACTGGTCAAATTGGTGACGGCAAGGTTTTCATGCTGCCACTCGATGACGCTTGGCGTGTGCGCACCGGTGAAAACGGTTCCTCAGCGCTCTAAACCTTCAAAAACTCTTCAACCTATTCAAAAAACGAAAGGCAAAATTATGAAAAGACTCAGTTTACCGCGAGGGGGGCTATCTTCACTTTTGTTATCAAGTCTCGCCTTGATGGCGATGGGAGGTCGTGCACTTGCTGATGCTGCAAGTGATGCCGCTGCAGCAACTGCAGCCGCAGCCGCCACTGCTGCCGCCGCCGCAACTACCGCTGCTCCTGCTGCGGCAGCTGCGGCTCCAAAAATCGATACTGGCGATACGGCTTGGATGCTGACATCCACAGCTCTGGTTTTAATGATGACCATTCCGGGCCTTGCCTTGTTCTATGGCGGCATGGTGCGCAAGAAGAACGTGCTTGCCACTATTGCCCAAAGCTTCGGTGCAACCTGCATTATCACCATTCTGTGGATGGTGCTGTGTTATTCAATCGCCTTCACGACAAACGACAACGCAACGCTCAACCAGTACATTGGCGGATTTAGCTATTTGTTCTTGGCACCAATGGGCCTCAACTCAACAAGCACATTGGCACCAACCATTCCTGAATCGGTCTACATGACCTATCAGATGACATTTGCCATCATCACACCGGCCCTGATTGCTGGTGCTTTGGCGGACCGCATGAAGTTCTCATCCTTCATGGTGTTCATGTCACTCTGGTTGATCTTCGTTTATAGCCCGATTGCTCACTGGGTCTGGGGCGGTGGCTGGTTGGGATCAATGGGCGCGCTTGACTATGCAGGCGGCACCGTTGTGCATCTGAACGCTGGTACTGCCGGTCTTGTCACCTGTTTGGTGCTGGGCAAACGTACAGGATTGGGCACCGAAAATATGGCTCCGCATAACCTCGTGCTGAGCGTTGTCGGCGCTTCGCTGCTGTGGGTTGGCTGGTTTGGTTTCAACGCGGGTTCAGCCGTAACCTCAAACGTCAATGCTGGTATGGCAATGGCTGCAACACAAATTGCAACCGCCGCTGCGGCAATGGGCTGGATGAGCATGGAGTGGATCATCCACAAGAAGCCAAGCGTATTGGGCATGATCTCAGGCGCGGTTGCCGGCCTTGTGGCCATCACCCCAGCCTCAGGTTTCGTTAACCCAATGGGAGCTCTCCTCATCGGCATTGCAGCAGGCATCGTTTGCTTCCTGTCAGCAGTCTATATGAAGAAGTTCTTTGGCTATGACGACTCACTCGATGCTTGGGGCGTTCACGGTGTAGGCGGTGCCTTGGGCGCTATGCTTACAGGTGTATTTGCTTCAAACGCCATCAACCCCGCGGCCAAAGGTTGGCTTTTTGACGGCAACTTCGGCCAATTGCTGATCCAGCTCTATGATGTACTCGGAACGTTCATCTGGAGCGGCGTTGGCACCTTTATCATCCTCAAACTGATCGACATGACCATGGGTCTGCGGGTCAGCAAAGAGGTTGAAATTGAGGGTCTCGACTTCAATCTTCATGGCGAAACCGTTCAATAATCTAACAATTACGAAGGACTCGAAAGGGCGCATCGCGGTGCGCCCTTTTTATTTGAGATGTAGCCATATTTTTATAGACCCGAAAGCCCGGGGTTTTCTTTTGCCAAAACCCACCTAAATAAGCCTTATGGATGATGACCGTTTCAACACCGAATTTGATGGGGCAGGTGAGCGCGTAAGCCTCGACACCCCGAGCAAATTTACTCTGAGCCGTTTTCGTAAATCGAAATTGACCAAGGCCTTTCTGTGGATCATCAGCTTTTATTCGTGGTTTCACACTTGAAGGCCGAAAAGTGCCTGCCATTTACACAGGCTTAACCCTCTCACGGCAAACTGCATTAACCAATCCTCAAGCGTGGCTAATCGCGCTTGGGTGCAGGAGATTGTCATGGCCATTCATCATACATTTGAAACAGATGAATCAGTTATACCTGAGGCTATGCGCCGCTTCTTGTGGCGGCGCGCCTACGAAATTTCGGCAATCATGCTCACTTCTATTGTTGTGGTGCTGGGCCTAGCACTTGCGTCTTGGTCCGCTGATGATCCGTCTTTGAACCATTCCATCGCTTCCAAAGTGACCAATTGGCTAGGAGCGCCTGGCGCTGTGGTCGCCGATTTGTTGATGCAGCCACTCGGCCTTGCTTGCACAATTTTTGTTTTGGTTCCCTTGAGTTGGGCAGCGCAGCTTTTTCAACACAAGAATATT
>DATCEN010000278.1:0-2368 GCA_036510015.1 Aestuariivirga sp. | reverse complement strand
CGCCGAGATCAACGCCATCAGAACCATTATCAGTTTTGGTTTGCATGAAGAATCTGATGTGCAGCTGAAACAACTTGCACTTCATCCCACCTGTTCGTGCATCACCGCCGATGTGATGGGAGAAACCGTGACGTTTAAACTTGGTGCACCTGGCGCACATATGGCCGCCAACAGCCTTGCAGTTTTGGCGGCGGTGAAATTAGCCGGGGCTGATTTGGCGAGAGCTTGTTTGGCACTATCTACAGTGGTCCCCGCCAAAGGCCGCGGCGGCCAAGAACTTCTCGCCACCAACGGCGGCGACATTCTGCTGATTGATGAAAGCTATAATGCCAATCCTCAATCTATGGCAGCGGCATTGAGTTTACTCACCACTGTTTCTAAATCTCGCAAAGGCCGCAAAATTGCAGTTTTAGGCGATATGTTGGAACTGGGACAGTTCAGCACAGAATTGCACAGAGGCTTAACCAAAGCATTGGACGAGGCGGGCATTGACCTACTATACGCCGCTGGCCCGATGATGCGCGATCTGTGGAATGCAGTTCCCGTGGCGCGGCGTGGTGTTCATGCTGAAACTTCAGCGGGCCTGACGCATGCGTTGGTGACAAGCTTACGAGCGGGGGACAGCGTGGTTGTCAAAGGCTCATTCGGCAGCAACATGGGTCTGGTGGTGGAGGCCTTGCGCCAACGCTTTCGCGCACCAAAGAAAGAGATGTGAGTGATGTTGTATTATTTGCTTTTAAAGCTGACGACTGAAATATCTGAACTCAATGTATTCAGATATTTGACCACGCGCACCAGCATGGCTGTCTTGACGGCGCTGTTTGTGATTTTTGTGGCTGGACCCAAGATCATATCACTCTTGAAAATGAAGCAAGGTAAAGGCCAGCCCATTCGCACTGATGGGCCACAACGACACATCGTTGAAAAGCAAGGCACTCCCACGATGGGTGGCTTGATGATCTTGTTTGGCGTGTTTGTGGCCACATTGCTATGGGCAGATTTGTCTAATCTTTACGTCTGGGGCGTGTTATTTGTAGCGCTTGGCTATGGTGCGATTGGCTTTTACGATGATTATTTGAAAGTTACGCGCGCAACAGTTCACGGCTTTTCCGGCCGTTCACGTTTGCTGGCTGAGTTTGCCATCGCTGCTCTTGTTGTGTTCATGTTTATGGAAATTGGCGCAAGCCCTTTGGCCACTTCATTGCCCATTCCTTACACTAAGGACGTCATTCTTAATTTTGGTCTGTTCTTTTTGCCGATTGGTATGTTGGTGATTGTCGGTGCTGGCAATGCCGTCAATATCACTGACGGCCTAGACGGCCTTGCCATTGTGCCAGTGATGATTGCCGCCGCCAGCTATGGCATCATTGCCTATCTCGTTGGCAATTTCGATTTCTCGCATTATCTCCACATGCCTTTTGTAAAAGGCACTGGTGAACTCGCGGTTATCTGCGGTGCTCTGGTTGGCGCTGGCTTGGGCTTTCTCTGGTTCAATGCCCCACCAGCGATGATCTTCATGGGGGACACAGGTTCGCTCTCACTTGGTGGCGCACTTGGTGCCATTGCTGTAGCGGTGAAACATGAGATTGTCCTGATCATCATCGGCGGACTATTCGTGCTCGAAACCGTATCGGTCATTGTGCAAGTGGCCTCGTTTAAAATGACCGGCAAGCGGGTATTTGCAATGGCGCCATTGCATCATCATTTTGAACAAAAGGGCTGGAGAGAATCCACAATTGTGGTGCGCTTCTGGATCATCGCTTTGGTTCTCGCCATCTTTGGCCTTGCAACATTGAAGCTGCGTTAAATGTTTCCAGCCACCACCTTTGCAAAAAAGAGACTCGGCGTTTTTGGTCTCGCACGGTCGGGTATTTCTTGCGCACGCGCACTGCTGCTTGGTGGCGCAGAGGTGTTGGCTTGGGATGACAGTGAGCCCGCTGTTGAGAAGGCCAGAGCTGAAGGCTTGGCGATCACCAATTTGCACACTGTTGATTTTAAAACACTGGACGCTCTGGTGTTAAGCCCCGGCGTGCCGCTGACGCACCCTGAGCCACATTGGACAGTGGTGAAAGCCAAGTCAGCTGGCATAGAAATTATTGGCGATACAGAAATTTTCGCGCGTGAATTGGCAATGAGCGGTGCCAAGTTAGTTGCCATCACTGGCACCAATGGCAAATCCACCACCACGGCATTAATCGGTCATGTGTTGCATGACGGTGGCCTTGACGTAGATGTGGGTGGAAACATCGGTCTTGCGGTTTTCAATTTGCGCGCACCCGAAGCGGGCCGCATATATGTGTTGGAACTTTCATCTTTTCAGATTGATTTGATGCCAAGCCTAAAGCCCGACGTAGGCATTCTCACCAAC
>DATCEN010000277.1:0-3159 GCA_036510015.1 Aestuariivirga sp. | reverse complement strand
CGATGCCAGCCAACACATGGCCCCACACATCGGGCTTACCGAAGGCCATGGCATGCAGCGATAAGCTCAAATGCCCATTGGTGATCCAGCCGCGGATAACTTCGCCAGCCTTGGCATCGTGAAACACTTCATGCGGCGGTTGCAGTTGATTGGGATGGGATTCGTGGGAATGATCGTGATGGTGTTGTTCGTGGCCATGTTCGTCGTGTTTATCTTTAGACATAGAGAACTCCTTTCGCGGCGCCCACAACGTCATCGACTGTTGGCAACGCCAATTTTTCAAGATTAACAGCATAAGGCATCGGCACGTCTTTGCCAGCCACCCGGGCGACTGGTGCATCAAGATAATCAAAAGCATGTGTCATAATTTGTGCGGCCAATTCGCTGGTCACAGAAAACCGCGGAAAGCCCTCTTCCACACACACACAGCGATTGGTTTTACGAACTGAAACAAGAACCGTTTCCAAATCCATCGGTCTGATGGTGCGAAGGTCAATCACCTCGGCTTCAATTCCCTCAGCGGCCAATTTCTCAGCCGCACCCAAGGCATAGGTCATGCCAATGCCGAAGGACACGATGGTGACTTGGCTGCCAACGCGTGCAATGCGCGCCTTGCCAATCGGCACAACCCAATCATCCAGCTTCGGCACTTCAAAAGTTTTGCCATAGAGAATTTCATTCTCAAGGAAGATCACCGGATTAGGATCACGGATCGCTGCCTTCATCAAGCCCTTCGCATCAGCCGCGGAATAAGGCATCACCACTTTAAGGCCGGGGATTTGTGAATACCACGCCGCGTAATCTTGGCTGTGCTGCGCGCCAACCCGCGCCGCAGCACCATTGGGACCACGAAACACAATCGAACAACCCATCTGACCGCCAGACATATATAAAGTCTTGGCAGCGGAATTGATAATCTGATCCATCGCCTGCATGGCGAAATTGAAAGTCATGAATTCAACGATTGGCTTAAGCCCCGCAAAAGCCGCACCTATGGCAACGCCAGTAAAACCATGTTCGGTGATCGGCGTATCGCGCACCCGCTCTGGTCCGAATTCATCGAGCATACCTTGTGAAATTTTATAGGCACCCTGATATTGGCCAACTTCTTCGCCCATCAGGAACACGTCTTTATCGGCGCGCATTTCTTCGGTCATGGCAGCGCGAATGGCTTCACGCACCGTCATGCTTACCATTTCGGTGCCAGCTGGAATTTCAGGATCGGCCATTTCAACAAGTGCTGCATGGGAAACAGTTGGTGCAGCAACGGGCGTAGCCTCGGCTGCAACAGGCGTCGGTGCTGCCTTTGCGGCACTGGCAGTACCAATCACTGCAATTGGCGTGTTCACTTTCACACCTTCTGTGCCAGCAGGGATAAGTATTTCAGTGAGAGCGCCTTCATCAATGGCTTCAACTTCCATCGTGGCTTTGTCGGTTTCGATTTCAGCTAAAACATCGCCAGCTTTGATCTGGTCGCCAACGTTTTTGAGCCATTTGGAAAGCTTGCCTTCTTCCATCGTGGGCGAAAGGGCGGGCATGAGAATGGTGGGCATCGGTAACTCCTCAAGCCACTTTATAAATATCGGTGTAAAGTTCAGACTCGTCCGGCAGCGCATCAGCCATTGCAAAATCAGCCGCCGCCGTTACACGGTCACGAATGTCATTGTCGATCTTTTTCAGATCATCTTCCGAAGCAATGTTGGCTTTGAGAATACGGGCCTTCACCTGTTCGATTGGATCGTGTTCCTCGCGCATTTTCTGCACCTCTTCTTTGGTGCGATACTTGGCTGGATCAGACATCGAATGGCCACGGTAACGATAAGTCATCATCTCTAATATATAGGGTCCTTGACCAGAGCGGCAATGTTCCACGGCACGGTCAGCAGCTTCTTTCACCGCGCGCACGTCCATTCCGTCCACTTGTTCGGATGGAATGCCATAAGCCTCACCGCGCGCGGCTAAATATTCAGATTCAGCAGTTGAGCGAGCAGCAGATGTACCCATTGCATAACGATTATTCTCAATCACAAAGACCACGGGCAATTGCCAGATTGATGCAATGTTGTAGGTTTCATAGACTTGGCCTTGGTTGGCTGCGCCATCACCGAAGTAAGTGAAGCTGACATTCTTATTGCCGCGATATTTATTGGCAAAAGCCAAACCAGCACCCAGCGGCACTTGCGCACCCACAATACCATGGCCGCCATAGAATTGTTTCTCACGGCTGAACATATGCATTGAGCCGCCTTTGCCCTTGGATAGGCCACCCTGCCGGCCCGTAAGCTCGGCCATCACTCCCGATGGCTCTATGCCGCAGGCTAACATGTGGCCATGGTCGCGGTATGAGGTAATGCGCTGGTCGCCTTCGATAGCCGCCATTTCAAGGCCAACCACAACGGCTTCTTGGCCGATATACAAGTGGCAAAAACCACCGATCTGTCCCATGCCGTAAAGCTGTCCGGCTTTTTCTTCGAAGCGACGAATGAGAAGCATGTCGCGGTAGGCTTGCAACTCTTCGTCATTGGTGAAACCAGAATTTTTGAGATCGGTCTTTTTAGACGGCTTCTCTTTCGGTCCCTTGCGGGCCAAATAAGCGGATTTGACGGCCATGGATACTCCCCTATGGCCATCATTCTAACACTAAATCATTGGCGGGAATAGGAAAAGAGAAGATTAACTGGATTTCAGTTTATCTCGCTCAAATGATTGCAAAATCACTGCGGCAAGTGGGCAATGATATCGTATTTTCCACCCAAATTAAGGTCGCGTCTAGCAATTTCGTCCACCATATCGGCATCAATAGTGCCGGGGCGCAAGAGTGAGACGCGCTCCTCAAGGGCCTTGCGCTCGGTTGAAACGGTGGTCAATCCCGCTTGGGCTGATGCGGCTTTTTCGACTAACTTTTTGCGGAACTCAACATTGCGTGGGCCATAGATTCCCTGCCAGCCAATGGCCACTAGCAGGCTGAGGCAAGCCAGCATGACCAGCAACGACAATCGATTCCGTATGAAAACCATGGCCCACTTTTCTGCCACATGCAGTTAAGTTTGTTTTAACGCACCTTCGCGCGATACTTGATTTTGTGGCCAAGAGCGCCGATCTATGACTCATGTTATCCTCGAGCCGCTTTGTTGTTGCTTCACATGTCATGACCCTTCT
>DATCEN010000276.1:0-9899 GCA_036510015.1 Aestuariivirga sp. | reverse complement strand
TGGTCTGCGGCGAAAGAATTTGCGCGCAAAAGACTTAAACGGCTCAACCTCGACATCAATGTCGATCGGATGCTCGGTTCATACCCCATCGCAATACAGCAGCTGGTCGCCATTGCACGCGCCTTGGACGATGATACGCGCGTGTTGGTTCTTGATGAGCCGACGGCGAGCCTTGATACCGCCGAGACAAAAATGCTCTTCAACATTTTGCGTGAATTAAAGGCGCAAGGGTTGGCGATCATCTTCATAACGCATTTTCTCGATCAGGTTTTTGAGATTTCGGACTGCATTACCGTTCTGCGAAATGGTAAAGCCGTTGGCACCGTTCAGACATCTAAGACTGATCTTCACGGCGTCATTTCGGTGATGATTGGCCGTGATCTAGGTCAAACTAAAAAACGCAAATATAACGCTAGTTCAAATAAAGACGTCCCCATGTTGATGGCCAAGGGTTTGGGCCGGCGTCGCACCATTGCGCCATTTGACCTTGAATTGCGAAAAGGCGAAGTTTTAGGCCTTTCGGGTCTTTTGGGATCGGGGCGCACTGAAACAGCAAAACTTGTTTTTGGAGCGATTAAACACGACTCCGGAACACTGATGTACAATGGCCAACCTATCAGTGGAAATTCGACGCGACAATCCTTGCGGCTGGGCATTGCATTTTGCCCAGAAGAACGCAAAGCCGAGGGCATCTTTGCCGAACTGAGTGTGCGCGAAAATATCATCATCGGCCTTCAGATGAAACGCGGCTGGCTAAACTTACTGTCGCAATCTGAACAAGAACGGCTTTCCAACGAGATGGTGAAGGCACTTTCGATCGCCACTCCTGATATTGAAAAGCCTATCGGGCAATTATCGGGCGGCAATCAGCAGAAGGTTGTGCTGGCAAGATCGCTTGTGTCTAAGCCAAGTGTGATGATTTTGGATGAACCGACACGCGGTATTGACGTTGGCGCTCATGCTGAAATCATAAGTCTAATCCGAAAACTCTGTGAAAATGGGATGGCGCTGCTCGTTGCCTCATCTGAAATTCCTGAGCTGGTCGAATTCAGTGACAGGGTGATGGTTCTGAGAGATCGCAAGATCGTTGGCGAACTGGTTGGTTCACAGATTACGCGGGAAAAAATCGTACATACAATAGCGAGTGGTAACTAAATTTTGGCACAGAGTTCGAACACCACGCAAATTGCAGGACCAAGTGGAAACCGCTTGCGGGCGATATTTAGGCATCGTGCAATTTGGCCGGTTTTAGCGTTGGCCCTCATTTTAATTGTTGATGGCATTATCGCGCCGAGCTTTTTTGCAATTCGTATTGTTGAAGGGCGAGCATTCGGCAATCTCATTGATATTCTTTACCGGGCAGTTCCTACAGGAATTGTGGCACTTGGTATGGCCGTGGTTATCGGAACCAAGGGCATTGATCTGTCGGTCGGCGCAATCATTTCAATCTGCGGGGCAATGATTGCTTGGCGCATTCATGCAGGCGACCCTCATATTGTTATCTTGCTTTTGGCGCTTGCAACCGGATTGCTGTGTGGGCTGTGGAATGGATTTCTCGTTGCAATTCTGGATATTCAACCGATTATTGCCACGCTGATCCTGATGGTGTCTGGACGCGGCATCGGGTTGATGATCAATCTGCTTTATGGTGGCACGGATCCGAGTTTTGAGAGCGCGTTGCTGCAGGGATTGAGCGTTGGTCACATCTGGCTGGTGCCAACGAGATTGGTTTTGGCGGCAGGCATTTTCCTGGGGCTTTGGTTGTTGATGCGCAAAACTGCGCTCGGCATGTTCACCGAGGCTGTTGGGGGCAATGCGGCAGCCGCCGATCTTGCTGGCATCAACTCACGCCTCATTAAATACTCAGCCTATCTCATTTCTGGCTTTTGCGCCGCCGCTGCGGGCGTCATTTTGACGGCCGACACGCACACATCGGACCCAGTGAGCGTTGGCATGTATATCGAACTTGATGCCATTCTTGCTGTTGTGATAGGTGGCGGCTCACTTAATGGCGGGCGCATTTATCTTGGGATGACACTGCTGGGGACCTTGGTGATCCAGACGTTGACGACGTCAATTCTAACCAGCGGTCTGCCACCGGAATATAACCTGGTGGTCAAGGCGTTTGTCGTTTTGGTGGTTCTATTGCTTCAATCCAATAACGCGCGCGGCTTGTTGTTTGCTGTGGTTGGGGAGAGAAAAAAGTGAACGAGAAATATCGCCCGCTTATTGCAACTATTGGCGTTTTCATAGCACTCTTTGCGACCGGAGGAATGCTTTACAATAATTTTCTCTCAACACTTGTGTTGGGTAATCTCCTCACGGATTCCTCCTATATTATTATCGCTTCTATCGGCCTGACCTTTGTTATCATCTCGGGCGGCATTGATCTTTCAGTTGGCTCAATGATTGGCTTTGTTGGTGTGTGCATGGCAAATTTAGATGCTGCCGGGTGGCATCCATTGGCCTCTGCCGTGTTGATGCTTGGCTTTGGTACGATCTTCGGAATGCTGCAAGGACTGGTGATCGATTTCTGCGAAATCCAACCTTTCATCGTAACACTTGGTGGATTATTCATGTTGCGCGGCAGTTGCTTCATGATCAATCTTGATGCGGTGCCATTGCGGCACCCATTTGTTGATGAATTTGCGAATGTGGCGATTTCACTTCCTGGCGGTGGGGTCATATCCAGTTCCGCGATGGTGATGTTCGTGGCACTTTTTGTTGCGATTTTAATCGCACATTTTACCAGGTTTGGGACGAATGTTTACGCAATAGGCGGAGATCGCACTTCGGCCGCACTCATGGGTGTGCCGATGCGCAAAACCACGATGGGGATCTATGGATTAGGCGGCTTTTACAGCGCGCTGGGTGGCGTGATCTATGCGCTTTACACCTCTTCGGGTTATCCGCTTGCGGGCACAGGCAATGAACTAACCGCCATTGCTGCGGTTGTGCTTGGCGGCACGCTGTTGACAGGCGGTGTTGGCATGGTTGCGGGAACTCTGTTTGGCGGCATGATTTTGGGCCTCATTGCAACATTGATAAACTTCAATGGTTCGCTAAATGGCGCTTGGATCATGATCACCAGTGGTGTTCTGCTTTTCATTTTCATTGTATTGCAGAGATTCCTTGTTGGGTCGTTGCGGATGGGCAGCAATTCCGCTTAAGTGGATTATCTCACTTGGCATCGTTCCTGGCATCGTTTTGGAGTTAAGTTTTGTTCTCAAATATTCCGCAACGCGTGCTGGCCGCCAATGTGGAAATATTTCGCCGCGCCTTGGCAGAAGAAACTTTTGGCAATGTGAGCGGCATTGATTCAGCGACTGGTCAAGTCTTCATCAAGCCGAGCGGAATGGCTTATGGCGAGATCGCCGTTGGTGATCTTGTTGGTCTTGATCTTGATGGCAAGATTGTTTCCGGCAACCGCCGCCCCTCATCTGACACACCGACGCATTTAGAAATTTACAAAGCCTTCAAAGGCGTTGGTGGTGTGGTTCACACCCACTCACGCTTTGCAACGATTTGGGCGCAAGTCCAACTTCCAATTCCATGTTTAGGCACAACGCACGCCGATTATTTTGATGGGCCTATTCCCGTTTGCCGGGCACTTTCTGCCGAAGAAATCAAAACCGATTATGAAAAGAATACCGGATTGGCGATCGTCCAATCCGTGAAGGACTGGGCTTCCGTTCCAGCCATCCTTGTGCCAGGGCATGGGCCATTTTGCTGGGGCAAGACGGTTGAGGAAGCGGTGCGCAACGCGACAATGCTTGAACTGGTCGCGCATCTGGCCTTCCATAGTTTGCAGTTGAAGCGTGATGTTCTACCGCTTGACCCGCTGCTTCTGCAAAAACATCATCAACGAAAACATGGTGGTGCTGCTTATTACGGGCAGCCGCTAGATAATAAATAATTGGGAGAGATAAAATGAAACCATCAACATTTGCGATTTTGGTTGGAAGCCGCGGCTTCTTTCCGCATCACTTAGCAAAATCCGGCCATCAACAAATGATTGATGCCGTGGTGAAGGCAGGCCACAAATATGTCGTGCTGAGCCCTGAACAAACACTTCATGGCGCGGTGCAAACTTATGAAGATGCCAAGCAATGCGCTGCATTATTTCAAAAGCACGCCGGCGAAATTGACGGCATAATTGTAACGCTGCCTAATTTTGGCGAGGAACGACCCATCGCCGATACGATCAGATGGGCCAATTTGAATGTGCCGGTATTGGTGCAAGCAACACCCGATGATCCAGAAAAAATGACCCGCGAGTTCCGTCGTGACAGCTTCTGCGGAAAAATGTCGGCTTGCAATAATCTCAAACAATACGGCATTGCCTATTCAATTACCAAAACCCACTGCGTGGCTCCTGACAGCGCCGAATTCCAAGATGATCTTAGGCAGTTTGCGGCGGTGTGTCGTGTGACGAACGGGATGCGTAAATTGCGTGTTGGCGCCATCGGTGCGCGGCCACAGGCCTTTAACACTGTGCGCTATAGCGAAAAACTTTTGGAACGTGCCGGCATTTCGGTGATTACACTTGATCTGTCTGAAATTCTGGGTCGCGTATCACGTCTCAAAGACACAGCAACCATCGTTGAAGAAAAACTGGCCGCGATCAAAAGCTATGTGTCTGTGAAAGGTGTTCCCCACCCGGCAATTGTGAAACAAGCTAAACTTGCCGCTGTCACCGAAGAGTGGATGCGCGAAGTTGATGTTTCAATCAGCGCCATTCAATGCTGGACATCGATTGAAGAAAATTACGGCGTTGTTCCCTGCACAATGATGAGCATGATGAGCAACAAACTCATGTCCAGTGCTTGCGAAGTTGACGTGTGCGGCCTGCTGGGTATGCACGCACTGGCTTTGGCATCCGGCACGCCAAGTGCGTTGCTGGACTGGAATAACAATTACGGCGGCAATGCCAACAAGGCCGTTTGCTTCCATTGCAGCAATTTGCCAAAAGAATTCTTCAAGGATTTCAGAATGGATTTCCAGGAAATCATTGCCGACACTGTGGGCAAAGAAAACACCTATGGCACGGTTGTTGGCCAAGTTAAATCAGGCGGTATGACTTTTATGCGCGTCAGCACTGATGATGCAACGGGGCGCATTCGTGGATATGTTGGCCAAGGCAGCTTTACCGATGATCCTTTAGACACTTTTGGTGGCGCAGGCGTGGTTGAAATCCCTGAAATGCAAAAGTTGCTGCGGTTCATTTGTGAAGAGGGATACGAACATCATGTCGCCGCGAATTTCTCGGCGGTAGGCAATGTTATTGCAGAATCAACCAAGCGTTATCTCGGTTGGGATTTTCATCAACACATGGGTGTAAACTAATATGGCTATCGTTATTGGGGTAGATTTCGGCACATTGAGTGTGCGCGCGTCAGTTGTTGACAGCAAATTGGGAATGCTTGCGACATACGCTGCAGAATACCCATTAAAAAGATTGCACGAAGATCCTAACTTCGCAACGCAATCACACCGCGACCATATGGCATCTCTTGCAATAGCGGTGAAAACCGCTGTGTTGGAAGCGGGCGTTGATGGGCTAACAATTGAATCTATTGCGCTGGACACAACTGGTTCAAGCGTTGTTGTGGTCGACGCAAATATGCAGCCACTCGGCGATTATTATCTGTGGTGTGATCACCGTGCAAAGTCTGAAGCAGCTGAGATCACCAGAGCCGCACATAAGTTTGGGCTCGAGGCGATAAAGTGGTGTGGTGGCACTTATTCTTCTGAATGGGGTTTTGCCAAACTGCTTCACTGGTTGCGCCATAACCCTGAACTGCGTGCGTCAATGGCTTCCGCCTTTGAACATTGTGATATGGTTGCTGCAACTTTGTGCGGTGTCAAGCACCCACAAGATGCGGCGCGCAGTATTTGCGCCATGGGCCACAAATGGCTGTGGAACGCATCACTGGGTGGTTTGCCGCCACAAGAATTTCTGGTGAGTGTTGATCCTTTGCTGGCGGGTGTGCGGGAAAAGCTCTCGGGCAATTATCAGACCTCTGACAAATTGGCCGGAAGCCTCAGCCCTGAATGGGCCGAGATGCTTGGTTTGAAAGCCGGCATTCCAATCCCTGTTGGTGCTTTTGATGCGCATTGGGACGCCATTGGAACTGGCGCAAGAACGGGTGACATGGTCAATGTGATTGGAACTTCGACCTGTATTATCGGCATTTCAAAATCAACTGAGTTGGTACCGGGCCTCTGTGGCGTGGTGCCCGGAAGTGTTCATCCTTCTTATCTGGGGGTTGAGGCGGGGCTTTCAGCGGTGGGTGATATTTTTGCAGCAATTGCCAACCGCGCCAATAGCAAACTCGCAGATCTTTTAGTCGGACTCGAAAACTACAAAGCTGGTCAGACCGGATTGCTCAGGTTGGTATGGGACAATGGCGATCGGACTATTCTGGTCAACCCATTTCTCACCGGCGTCACACTTGGGTGGACACTGTCAACAACGGTACAAGACGAGTTGATGGCCGCCATTGAAGGAACGGCATTCAACACTAGAATTATCTTTGGTCAACTTTCCAAATATGGCGTTGCAGTTACCCGCGTCATCAATGCAGGCGGCATCGGCCAGCGCAACGAAATGCTGAACCAATTGTATGCTAATGTGCTTGGGAGGCCCGTAGTTGCGCCCGCCGCATCTACCGTGGGATTAGGTGCTGCAATCTTTGCATTTCTCGCTGCCAAAACTTTCTCAACGGTGGAGGAGGCGCAAAATGCTGTTTGCCCGCCATTTAGAAAATATCTTCCTGATGCGCATGAACACGAGATTTATACGCGCATTTATGAGCAATTCCGGGCAGTCTATTTTGGCTTTGGGGATCGGTTGGCCGGCGGCATGAAAGAGGTGTTGCCTGAGTTGATCGCAATCCGCGAGCAGGTTACGGAAGCGCCAGACTTGCGGTAATTTAGAATTGCTTTAGGTTACCGCAATTCTGGGGTTGTGGCAAAAATGAGGACGGCACTGGTGGTCACAATTCGTTCATTCGCAATTGGTCTTGCTGGCTTAGTTTGCTTTGCTTCATCTGCGTTTGCCGAAGCTGATATCATCGGTTTTTCGCAGATTGGTTCTGAATCAGGTTGGCGCGCGGCTGAAACGGCCGTGACCAAACTTGAAGCGAAAAAGCGCGGCATTGATCTCAAATTTGCTGACGCCCAGCAAAAGCAGGAAAATCAAATTAAAGCCATTCGGTCTTTCATCGCCGAAGGCGTGAAAGCTATTCTCGTTGCGCCAGTTGTTGCCACAGGCTGGGAAGATGTTTTGAGAGAAGCGAAAGAAGCGAAAATTCCAGTTGTTCTGCTTGACCGTGGCGTGGATGCGCCTCCCGATCTTTATCTCGCGTCTGTGGCCTCAGATCAGGTCAAAGAAGGCCGGGTTGCTGGTGATTGGCTGGTGAAAACTGTCGGCGATAAACCTTGTCGGGTTGTCGAGTTACAAGGCACTGTTGGGTCAACGCCAGCCATTGGTCGCAAAAAGGGTTTTGAAGAAGCAATCGCTGGTCATCCGAATATTACTGTTGTGCGAAGCCAAACCGGAGACTTCACCCGATCAAAAGGCAAAGAAGTCATGGAAGGTTTTTTGAAAGCTGAGAATGGCGGCAAGTCGATTTGTGCCATGTATGCCCACAATGACGACATGGCAGTTGGTGGCATTCAAGCAATCAAAGATGCAGGGCTGAAACCGGGGAAAGATATTCTCGTTGTTTCTATTGATGCCGTGCCAGACATTTTCTTGGCAATGATGGCAGGTGAGGCAAATGCGACAGTTGAATTGACCCCCGATATGGCGGGCCCAGCCTTCGATCTCCTTCAAGCTTATTTTAAGGACGGCAAAGTTCCGCAAAAATTCAATGTGACTGAGTCGAAATTATACACGCCCGATGATGATCCAAAAGGCGAGTATGACCGGCGCAAAGGTCTAGGCTATTAAAAGATGCAACATTTTTTCCGTAAGAGATTTATGTATTCGCTTCAGAATAAGGATTAAAAGCAATGGTCGGTTCTGGGCATTATCTCGAAGCACGGGGGATCAGCAAAAGTTTTGGCAGTCAACTGGCCCTCGACAAAGTCGATTTTGATCTCAACGCCGGAGAAGTGCATGCGTTGTTGGGTGAAAATGGCGCTGGGAAATCAACACTCATTAAAATCATTACCGGAGCTTATCAGCCTGATAGCGGCAATATCAAACTCGATGGGCAGCCGGTCTCATTTTACGATCCACTGCAAGCGCAAGCTGCTGGCATTGGAACAGTTTATCAAGAGGTCAATCTTCTCCCCAATATGACGGTTGCCGAAAATATTTTTATTGGACGTCAACCAACCCGCTTTGGAATTGTTCAGAAAAAGCTCGTCGAACAGGCGGCGCGCGCCACATTGCTCAAATACGGCCTTGAAATTGATGTCAGCGCTCAAGTTGCTACACTGCCTGTTGCCATTCAACAAATTATTGCAATTGCTAGAGCGGTTGAACTTTCCGGCAAGGTGTTAGTTCTTGATGAGCCAACAGCAAGCCTCGACCGTGTTGAAGTCGAAAAATTATTCGGCGTTCTGCGATTGCTGAAATCCCGAGGATTGGCGATTGTCTTCATTACTCATTTTCTTGATCAGGTTTTTGAACTGGCTGACCGCGCCACGGTGTTGCGCAATGGTAAGCTCATTGGCACGGAAAAAGTTAGTCGCCTCAACAGAACATCCTTGGTGCGCATGATGTTGGGCAAGGATATATCGCTGCAAAGCCACCCCGTTATGGTTGGTGAACGCAAAGCTGGCGAAGAGCTGGTATCGTTCACAAACATGGGTTTGCGCGGGGTGGTCAGCCCATTTTCGCTCAACATTCACAAGGGTGAAGTTGTCGGCGTGGCTGGTTTGCTTGGATCGGGTCGCACTGAAATCGCGCGCCTCATGTTTGGCGTTGATGAGGCTGACGAAGGTGAAGTGAAGATTAGTGGCAAAACGGTTTCAATCCGCTCCACTTCGGATGCCATTGCACTGGGCTTTGGGTTCTGCCCCGAGGACCGCAAAACCAACGGAATCCTCGCCGAACTTTCTGTGCGCGAAAACATCATCATCGCGTTGCAAGGCAAGCTGGGCTGGTTCAAAACGCTAAACCAAGATGAACAACTCGAAATCGCCGAGAAATTTATGGAGTCTCTGGATATTAGGGCGAACTCGGCGGAGCAGCTGGTCAAATCACTGTCCGGCGGCAATCAGCAAAAGGTTATTCTGGCGCGTTGGCTTGCGACCGATCCGCGTCTGCTTATTCTTGATGAGCCGACACGCGGCATTGATGTTGGCGCGCATGCAGAAATTGTGCGCGCCATTAACTCTCTGCGTGATGATGGTTTAGCGCTGATCGTGATTTCGTCTGAGCTTGATGAGATTGTTGCTTATAGTTCGCGTGTCGTGGTCATGCATGACCGCAAAGTTGCCGTGGAACTGCGCGGTAAAGATATTACACCATCGGTTATCGTGCAGGCCATCGCAGCACAGTCGCCAGAGCACACTATATGAAACGAACGCAATTCGATTTTCTTCTAAATCCTCAAATCGGGGTTCTCGTTCTCATTTTGATTATGAATTGGATCTTGTTTCCAGGATTTTTTAATCTCTCTTGGCAAGATGGGCGATTGTTCGGCAGCTTGATCGATGTTTTGAACCGAGGTGCTCCTGTTGCAATCTTGGCTGTCGGCATGTCGGCCGTGATCGCTACAAGGGGGGTTGATCTATCCGTTGGTGCGGTTATGGCCGTTGCCGGTGCAGTGGCCGCCACAGAGGCACTTCAAGGCTATCCGTTCATCATCATTCTCGCTTCCACCTTGATCGTCGGAATGTTGTGCGGGCTTTGGAATGGCTTGCTCGTGGCCTATTTGGGG
>DATCEN010000275.1:0-2973 GCA_036510015.1 Aestuariivirga sp. | reverse complement strand
AAAGCCGCAAATCACACCACGCGTCGCCGCCGCCATATAGCTATGATGACGGAAAGCCTCACGCGCATGAACATTAGACAGATGCACCTCAATGGCGGGCAGACCAACAGCTTTCACTGCATCATGCAAAGCGATGGACGTGTGGGTATAGGAAGCGGCATTTATGATCAGCCCTTGCGCCTTTTCACGCGCCTCTTGGATCAAGCTCACCAACTCGCCTTCAATGTTGGTTTGGTGGAAGCTGATCTCGAAGCCCAAAGCCTTGGCCTTAGTGCGGCACAAGCCTTCAATGGTTGCCAAAGTGTCATGGCCATAGATTTCTGGCTCGCGCTGACCGAGCAGATTAAGATTAGGGCCATTGAGGATGTAAATAGTTTTCATGGACATGCGTTATAGATGGCATTTTTCCATTTGAAAACGCCGAATTCTACCCGTGTGACTAACACTCCTTGCAAACGCCATTGGAGCGTTCCTTGGCAATGGCATCTTCCATCGCGGCAAGTTCAAGATAGCCCGGGTAAACACTTTTGTTGATCAAAAAGCCCGGTGTGCCGGTGAACTTCAGAGCAGTTGAAAGTGTTAGAGTGTTGGCCAGATTGGCCTCAATGGCCGGGTCTTTCATGTCAACTTTCATTTTGGCCACATCAATGCCGACAGATTTGGCAATCTTGTCCACTGCCGCCTCGCCTGCGGCATGGGCCTCAGCACTGTCGTCTTGCCCATGGGGCAGGGTGGCGGCAAATAGTGCTTGGTGGAACTCCCAGTATTTATTTTGCTTTACGGAGGCAGTGGCAGCTCTCGCCGCATATTCTGAGGTATAGCCGAAGATCGGCCATTCTTTGATGACCACGCGCAAGTTCTTATCTTTTTTCACCAGCTCTTGCACAGAACTGATGTTACGCTTGCACCAAGCGCAGTTATAATCGAGAAACTCAACCACTGTAACATCGCCCTTGGGGTTGCCCACCACACCATCAAGATCATCGTGGAAAATGTTCTTGGCAGACGTGGCAATGGCATCATTTTGCGCTGCTGTGGCCTCAGCGTCTTCTTTGGCTTTCAACTTCTCAATCATGGCTTGCAGAAGTTCCGGGTGATCGAGCATATAGGCTTTCACCACATCGCCAATCTCCTGCTTTTGGGTGTCGCTGAAATTGTCGGCTAAAACGGGTTTGGCTAACAAAAGCACACTTAAAACAGCAATGATGAAACGCATAATCTGAACTCCTAATATCGTTAGTCTATTTCTTTGTGGCGGAATTTTCAATGTCTGAAGCACGATACCATTCTGGGCTGCCTTGCTTGAGATATTTTTTGGCAAGGACCGCTTGTTCACCGGCGAGTTTTACATCTCCCGTGGCCAAGGCAAATTCCGCTGTGGCCAATTCGGCATGCGCAATATCATTCTTCAAGCCATAAGCTTGGCCGAGGAATTTGTAGATTTCTGCTTCATCTGGCTCTTGCATGCGCGCCTGTTTGAGCAACGCGATGGCTTGATCCGCCATGGCTGGGCTTTCTGAACCTAACAAAACTTGTGCATGAAGAATTTGGAGCAGAGCGTTATTGGGCAATAGTTCACGGGCCTTGACGATAGCTGGCAAAGCCTCATGCGGGCGACTGTTTTCCAAATAGGCTTGCGCCTTCAATTCCCAGAAATACGGATTGTTCGGCATGTCATGCGTGAGGCTATCAATCAGCGGCATAGAGGCGTTCAAATCCCCACGTCGAAAATACGCAATGGCTCTGGCATAACGTGACGGCATTGAATTATCCGACGAAGGATATTTTACAAACACTTGCTGTGGTTCGAGAAAGCCAGTCAACTTCGCTTGTGCCAGTTTGTGGCGCAAAACCAAATCAGGGTCGTCAAGCTTGTTATAATAAGGTGAGGCCTCTGCCGTTGCTTGCAAGGCGCGCATACGGTCAAATGGGAACGGGTGAGTATAGGCATAAGGATCAGCGCCGCTGGTGGAGGCGAGAGACTCATTGGCCAGAACCCGGAACAATTCCAACATGCCCTTGGCGCTGTTGTGAGTGGCCTCAAGATAGCGCATGGCGCTTTCATCGGCAGTTGCTTCCATGGCGCGTTGGTAAACCAAAAGGCCGCGTTGGGCTGAGCTTTGTGAGCCTAACACAACGCCCGTGCCAGCGCGTGCCGCATCAGAGCTGCCAGCCACAGCGCCACCCACTGCGGCGGCCACGCCAAGCAACGTGCCGATAATAGCTTCGGTTGAGGCTTCTTTGAGCGCGCTGTTAAGTCTTGCCAAATGCCCACCAGCGATGTGCCCGCTTTCATGCGCCAAAACACCAATCACCGTATTTGGATCAGGTGAGCGAGTGATGAGTCCACTATTAATGAAAATGCGCTGGCCATCTGCCACAAACGCATTGATCGTCGGCTCGCCGATCACCACCACGCGCGCCGCTTTGGTATTGATGCCAGCGGCCCGAAATATGGGCGCGGAGTAAATCCGCAAAAGACCCTCAATTTCAGCGTCTCGAATAATTTGCGGCCCATGCGGATGTATGTCGCTTTGGTCGACTTTTGAAAAAGCTGATTGCGTGGCCATAAACGCCGCCAGCGCCAAGGCCACACTTCGTTTCAACAATGGCCAGCGCTTAGAAAAGAGACGTTTCATGGCACCAAGAAGTGGCTGCCAAATGCGGCAGCACCATGGCCCAGTTTTGGCCTCACTTCTTGCTCCACCAACCGCCCTTGGGTTTAGCCGGCGCCGCTGTGACCGTTGGAGCAGGCGGTTGCCATTTGCGTGGCTCTGGCTCTGCAATCACCTCGGGAATGTGGATCACGATTGGTGCGGGGGCAGGCGCATGTGCGACCACTGCTTCACGCTCAGGCTCGTGGTTTTCACGAGGTGCGCGCTCTTGCCTAGGCCCACGATCTTCACGCGGACCTCGGTCTTCACGAGGACCACGATCACGGCCAAAGCGGCCACGCTTGCGACCAGAACGCTG
>DATCEN010000274.1:0-3690 GCA_036510015.1 Aestuariivirga sp. | reverse complement strand
CCGTCATTTGTCAACCTCGGCGCCTATGTTGATACCGGCACGATGGTGGACACATGGGTGACGGTTGGCTCCTGCGCTCAAATCGGCAAGAATGTGCATCTGTCTGGCGGTGTTGGCATTGGCGGCGTGTTAGAGCCGATGCAGGCGGGCCCCACCATCATTGAAGATAATTGCTTCATTGGCGCCAGATCAGAAGTGGTTGAAGGCGTCGTGGTTGGCGAAGGCTCAGTCATTTCCATGGGCGTGTTCATCGGCCAATCCACCAAGATTGTTGACCGCGCTACGGGCGAAGTTCACATGGGCAAAGTGCCACCTTATTCGGTGGTGGTTTCAGGCAGCATCCCGGGTAAGTCAATGCCGGGACAGAATTGGGGGCCATCGACTTATTGTGCAGTGATTGTGAAACGCGTGGATGAAAAGACGCGCAGCAAAACGAGCATCAATGAGTTGTTGAGAGATTGATTGTGAACTCAGCACCAAAAATACTTAGCTTGCAGAACTACGTTCGTTTTGATGGGAGAATAGGCAGGCAGCATTACATACAATCGGTGCTTATATTAATGTTCATAACGCTTTTATTCAGATATGTCGTGGGTAGCTTATATTACGGAATGCCGATGATATTGCCGCACAATATAACGGACGAGTCTGCATTTAGAGCGGTACTTAAGTCTAAGACAATTGGTGATTCAATCTCTAGCTTGGTGTTGCTTGGGCCAATGTCGAGTGTCGTTGCCCGCAGACTTCATGATCGGAGTTGGTCGGGCTGGCTCAATTTGTTGTGGATATTTTCAACCGCAACTTATTTTGGCTTGTGGTTCGCAGAAATAAACTCAGTCGCAGCCTTGAACGATCAGGGATTTTGGGAACGTAAATCTACACTCGTTAGTCATTTGGACGGATTAGTGGCTGGTGTGATCCAAATCTTTTTTACTATCGAACTTTGGTTCCGAAGAGGCACCGACGGGCCTAATCGCTTCGGACCTGATCCACTGGCGGGGAAGTAAAGCTAAAGTGCGCCACCCCATACCGATACTCACCATAATTTTTGAGCGGGTGGATGAAAAGACGCGCAGCAAGACCAGCATCAATGAGTTGTTGAGAGATTGATTAACAGTTTGCAATCTTTTGGAGTTGTGCCAAAATAATGCTACTGGGGCTTTAATTGAGGAGACTTAAATGGACTGGAAGAATCTTTATCTCAGCCTTGATGGGCGCATTAACCGCAAACCATTTTGGCTGGGCGTTGTGGTTTTGGCTGTGGTGACTTGGATTTTAGAATTCATTTTGTTTGCGACATTTGGCGTAAGTTTAATTCCTGCTATGGATCCCAACGCTGATCCAGCGGCGGCGGCCGCAGCTGCATCAGCCATGATGGGCAAGATGACGGTGCCGCTGATTATTCTCACCCTGCTAATCCTATGGCCCGCCATTTGCCTCTATGCCAAACGTTGGCATGACCGTGGCAAATCTGGCTGGTGGAGCCTGATCATGTTTGTGCCGATTATCGGCTCAATCTGGCTTTTGGTTGAACTTGGTTTCCTGCGTGGCACTGAGGGGCCGAATCGCTTCGGGCCAGATCCGCTGGCATAATCGCTACAAAACGACGTCATTCCCGCTTTCGCGGGAATGACGGTTAAAGTAGTGTGCGCTGATGAACATAACTCACACTGATCCCACCATAATCCTGCAATCGCTGATCCGCTGCCCATCCGTCACACCACATGAGGGCGGCGCATTGGACTATTTGCAGAAGCTGCTCTCGGCCGCTGGCTTTGAATGTCACCGCCTGGTGTTCAAAGACAAAGACACACCTGACATTGACAATCTTTTCGCACGTTTTGGAACCACTGCGCCGCATCTTTGCTTTGCCGGCCACACTGATGTTGTGCCTGCTGGCGATGAGAAGTTGTGGAAATATCCACCCTTTGCCGCAACGATTGCAGACGGCAAGATTTATGGTCGCGGCGCTTGCGACATGAAGGGGGCAGTTGCCGCCTTCGCCGCCGCTGCGATTGAATACATCGCCGCACATAAATCCAAGCCTGGCAGTATCTCATTTCTCATCACAGGAGATGAAGAAGGCCCAGCGGTGAACGGCACAGTGAAAGTTCTCAAGTGGATGAAAGAGAATGACCATACGCCAGATCATTGCTTGGTGGGCGAACCCACCTGCCCTGAGACGTTAGGCGACACCATCAAAATTGGACGGCGCGGTTCGCTTTCTTTCGTTATCACGGTTGATGGCAAGCAGGGGCATGTTGCCTATCCGCATAAGGCGGATAATCCGGTGCCGAAACTGGCGCGTTTCATTGACCGCATTTCACTTATTGAATTGGATGGCGGCAATGCGCATTTTGATCCATCCACCATGGCGATCACCAGCTTTGATGTGGGCAACATGGCAACCAATGTTATTCCGTCGCGCGCCACTGCAAAGTTCAACATTCGCTATAATAGCGAACACACGCCGCAAAGCCTGAAAGCGCTCATCAACCTACATGCCGATGCGGTGAAAGCTGAACTCGGTGGCACTTGGACTGTGGTTGCTTATGAAGGTGCGGATGTTTTCATCACGCAGCCGGGGCCATTTGTAAAACTGGTGCAAGAGGCGGTTCACACTGAAACGGGTGTGATGCCAAAACTTTCCACATCTGGCGGCACATCTGATGCGCGTTTTGTGAAAGACTATTGCCCGGTGTTGGAATTCGGCCCGCTCAGCACCACCATTCACCAAACTGACGAGTGCATCGGCGTGGAGGAGTTAAAGACAGTGACGCGGATATATGGACGGGTGTTGAGCGCATATTTCGCTGGGATTTAATACGCTAGGAGATGCCCGGAAAACGCTGCGCCATCCGCGAGACAAAAACCGACTGCAGAAGCAACACCGCCCACACCACCAATCCGCCGACAATATAAGCTGGCCATATGGAATAATACAGATCAAGCTGAAAAGTTGAAATTTCTATGAGTGACTTTGCTTTAGCTAGGGCAGCAAATTTGCTGCCGTAGAACAAATAAAACATTAAAAGAAGAACAGCTTCCATAATCAACATTAGGATTGCCATCGCAAGGAAGCGACCCATGAGACCCCAGTTGTTTCCTTCTGATGCGCGGAAAAATTCGCTGAGCAAGTTGGGCCTTTCTCCCCTGGCGACAGGGATGGACGAAACGCATAGCCTGGCCACATACATCAAATAAAAACTTAGGAGCGCCAAAAAAACAAGGAACATTGGAATCGCCGTCCAGCCACTAAAATGACTCCCTGTTGTTAAAGTAAGAACAAAGAACACTACGACCCAAAGCAGCACAATGGGTATGAACGCGAACAAAGAATATACAATCACAAATACAACTGATTTTATTTCGCTAACGCGAAATTCGAAAGTCTCGGCTCCATCGTCAAAAACGAAATTCGTCACGCGAACAAAAAACCAAACCATTGTCAGGTCAGCTAGCAGGCTAAAGAAAAACGTAACCCAATGCGGCGTGAAATCAAACGCACCGTCAACAATGCTCTCTAACTCTTTCAAATTGAAGTATGTTGAAATTGAAAGCCATATTATTAAGGCCAGAATCGGCAACAATGTTACTTTGATCAGATCTAAAAAATGTACGAAAAAATACTCGAAAGATCCAGTGAGAACGCCTGTCAGATTAACTTTGTTCATGTCGTCCCCGCTTTCG
>DATCEN010000273.1:0-2694 GCA_036510015.1 Aestuariivirga sp. | reverse complement strand
TTAGTTTTGCGTGACAGGCAAGACGGACATTCGCGACACTCTGGCGTGTAGAGCGGAATCACGTGATCGCCCTTCTTCACCGAAGTAACGCCCGGCCCCACATCAACAACAACGCCCGCACCTTCATGGCCCAAAATTGCGGGGAACAGACCTTCGGGATCAGAGCCGGAAAGCGTGAACTCATCTGTGTGGCAAATGCCCGTGGCCTTGATTTCAATGAGGACTTCACCAGCCTTTGGACCGTCCAGATCAACCTCAACGATTTCGAGAGGCTTACCAGCTTCAAAGGCCACCGCCGCGCGCGACTTCATGATGCCTCCCATTATTATTATTTTGGTGTAGAGACTATTTCACAGCTTCGTTGGTTTGTCCATGCGATGCACAGCGAACTAAAGCGTTCCAACGATCAGCGGTCTGTCTTTCGCGATGCCAAACCCGGCAATATTTTATGATTTACTCACAAAGATAAAATAGGCCCCTGCACCCAAAGCAGCTGCACCAAGAACTCCGGCTCCAATGATTGCTGCGGTTGGATCAATCAATGCCGGTGGTGGCGGTGGTTCAGCTGGCGGTGGTGCCACTTGTGGTGGCGGCACATAGGCAACAGTGCATGGCGCAACAACCGGCACCACGTAAACTTGGTTAGGCTGAAGCTGTACGTCACAACCGCCAGGAAAAGTAAGAATGGCTGAACCGTTCCCACCGATTAAAATACTGTCCCCGGCTTTTGCAGAGCCCGACAACCGATAGCCTTTACCGTTGTTAACCAACACCTTGCCATGAATGAGATGCAACTCGGCCACTAATGTATCGGCCCAAGCCGCTTGCGCCCCAATCAGGGAAATAGCGCAAATTACAACACCACAAACTTTGTTCATCGCCTGCCTCCGCAAGACCTAAAAACTAATCGATAAGCCTCGTTTTCACAAGATAGATAATTTAACCAATTCTTAAGAACTTCAACACCCTAGTTCAATTTAGGGTTAATTTTTATGTTTGAAGAATAAACTTCCTCTAACGTAGGGCAGGTTTAGCCTGCCTTGACTTTAATTCAAGCCAACCGCATTGCTGGCCGTAATGTCCCTGCCCCCTCTCACCATTTTACTTGCCGCACCGCGTGGCTTTTGTGCCGGCGTTGTACGTGCCATTGATATCGTGGAACGCGCGCTCAGCCTTTATGGCGCGCCGGTTTATGTACGCCACGAAATCGTCCATAATAAATTTGTGGTCGATGATTTGCGGGCCAAGGGCGCGATCTTTGTGGACGAGTTAGATGAAATCCCAGCTGGTGACAGGCCCGTGATTTTCTCAGCCCACGGTGTGCCAAAATCTGTGCCGGCGGCAGCCCAAGCTCGCGCACTATTTCAGATTGATGCCACCTGCCCGCTGGTCACCAAAGTGCACATGGAGGCGCAGCGTCATTTTGAGCAGGGCCTGCATATCATTTTAATCGGCCACAAAAACCACCCCGAGGTGATCGGCACGATGGGTCAACTTCCGCAAGGTGCAATCACCCTGATTGAAACACCGGCAGAAGCAAAAGCCCTTGTCGTGAGCGATGAAAGCAAACTGGCCTTTGTCACCCAAACCACGTTGTCGGTGGATGACACGCGTGATGTGATTGAAGCGCTTCAGCTGCGGTTTCCCGCCATCAGAGGGCCAACGCGCGAAGATATTTGTTATGCCACCACCAACCGCCAAGAGGCTGTGAAATCCGTCGCCGCCAAGATTGATGCTTTGATTGTGGTGGGCGCACCTAATTCTTCCAACTCAAAACGTTTGGTTGAAGTGGGCGAGAAAAATGGCTGCGCTAAATCTTTTCTAGTTCAACGCGCCGCAGATATTGATTGGGCCACGATTGGCGAGATTAAAACCCTTGGCCTCACGGCGGGTGCCTCAGCGCCAGAAATTTTAGTCGACGAAATCATCAACGCTTTTCGCGCACATTATGAAGTGACGGTTGAAAAGGTCACCCTGCGCGAGGAGAATGTCTCTTTTAAATTGCCGCGTGAATTGCGCCCGCAAACTACACCTGCCGCATGAGTACACAAAAAGTAATCATCCACACGGATGGGGCGTGTTCAGGAAATCCCGGCCCAGGCGGCTGGGGTGCCATTCTTGATTACAACACCACCCGCAAAGAACTTTTTGGTGGCGAGGCTGGTACCACTAACAACCGCATGGAATTAACAGCTGCGATTGAAGCACTGAAAGTCCTCACCCGCCCTTGCCTCGTTGAGATGCATGTTGATAGCCAATACGTAAAAGATGGTATCACTAAATGGATATCCAATTGGCAACGCAATGGCTGGAAAACTGCTGACAAAAAACCTGTGAAGAATGTCGAACTTTGGCAAGCTTTGGCTGAGGCCATTAAACGCCATGATATAAGTTGGCATTGGGTTAAGGGCCACGCTGGCCATCCTGATAATGAACGCGCTGATGAATTGGCTAGGCTTGGCATGTCACCGTTTAAGGGCACAAGCTTTAAATCTTAACCGCGCCGCTTGGCTTTTTTCTTAACCCGTAACGGCGTTTTCTTCTTCGCTTTGCGCGTAACAACAGGCTTGCCATCCAGTTCCAACGCAAAGATTGACGGCAGCAAATCGGTTTCAGGATAAGCCATTCTGGTTGCTGGCGACGAAGACTCCAAAGGCACATAAAGACTACGCGATACCGTCGGCGCTGCAATAG
>DATCEN010000272.1:0-4993 GCA_036510015.1 Aestuariivirga sp. | reverse complement strand
TAGCGTTGTTTCTGTTGTTGCCAAATGTGGCCATGGCCAATGACAAAATCACGGTGATGTTGGATTGGTTTGTAAATCCAGATCATGCTCCCATCGTTATTGCCAAGGAAAAAGGCTTTTTCGCCGAGCATGGCTTGGACGTCAATATTGTAGCACCGGCCGATCCAGCTGATCCACCAAAGATGGTGGCTGCAGGCAAGGCCGATATCGGCATTTCTTATCAACCGCAGCTTCATTTGCTGGTGGACGAAGGCCTGCCCCTCGTGCGTATTGGCACATTGATTGATGCGCCACTTAACTGTCTGTTGGTGCGTGATGATGGATCAGTTAAAACTCTTGCTGATCTTAAAGGCAAGAAAGTTGGCTTTTCGCTGGCGGGCTATGAAGAAGTTTTGCTGACCCGCATGTTAAGCACTGCGGGTTTGAAACTCAGCGATGTTGAATTGGTAAATGTAAATTTTTCGATCTCGCCATCATTGATGTCTAAGCAAGTCGACGCCGTGGTTGGAGCCTTTCGCAATTTTGAACTCACCCAAATGGAATTGGCAGGCGTTAAAGGCAAATGCTTCAACCCAGAAGAGGTAGGCGTGCCTGCATATGACGAATTGGTTTATGTGGCCAACCGTGATCACATGAACAAAACCGTGATGCGCAAATTTCTCGCCGCAACTGAAGAGGCCGCAAATTATATTGTGAACCATCAAGATGAAAGCTGGAAGATTTTTTCCGGCACCGCCAAGGAATTGCAAGACGAGTTGAACCACCGCGCGTGGATTGACACAATACCACGCCTGTCGCTTGAGCCTGCCGGGCTAGACAGCAATCGCTATGCACGGTTTCAGGATTTCTTGAGCAAAGCCGGAATGATTAAGAACAATCACCCGCTCAGCGATATCGCTGTTGATCTGGGGCCAGAATAAAGGAACCCCGTGAAAGCCCCCGCCATCACATTAAAAGGAAGCGCCAGTTTTGGCGCAGATCAAGTATTTGCGCCGTTGGAGTTTAATGCACCAGCGGGCGGATGGACTTGCCTGCTCGGCTCATCCGGTGTTGGCAAATCTACTTTGCTTCGGCTTCTGGCGGGGCTTGATGCGGGTGTGATTTTTGATGGCACAATAAGTTGTAACGACGGCGCACCCTTGGGGGCACGTGCCGCACTTATGTTGCAATCTGACATGCTGTTGCCATGGCTAAGCGTTTTGCAGAATGTTACATTAGGTGCGCGGTTACGTGGTGAGAAAGCTGACCAAGTTCGCGCTACACAACTTTTGAATGATGTGGGTCTTGCAGGTTTTGCACAGCGCATGCCCAACACACTTTCCGGCGGCCAGCGGCAACGTGTGGCCTTAGCGCGAACGCTGATGGAAGATCGGCCCGTGATGTTGCTCGATGAGCCTTTCTCAGCGCTCGATGCAAAAAACCGCGCGGCCATGCAGGAATTGTCTGCGCGGCTTTTTAACGGGCGCACTATTGTGTTGGTAACTCATGATCCGTATGAAGCCGCACGCCTTGGCACCAGTGTAGTAGTTATGACGAAGGCCGGGCTGCAAGTTCTGAAACCGCCTACAACGCCAGTGATCCGCGCTTATGATTCCCCTGACGTGATAAAATTTGCCACCAAGCTGCTCACACTTCTGCACAATGAGAGTGACGCGGCATGATGCGCTCATTTCCAAAGATGATGCTCGTTGGCGTCGCCGTAGTTATTTCATGGCAGATATTGGTAATGCTCTTGGCCTTGCCAGTTTACATTTTGCCGGGGCCAATTGCCGTGGCTTTGGCGCTGTGGAATAATCTGGCGTTGATTGCCGATAATGCCTTGGTCACGCTCATTGAAATCCTGGCGGGGCTGGTCTTTGGCGTTTCACTTGGTGTTGCAGTTGCCATTATCATGGCGTGGTCTTCGTCGGTGCGTGCCCTGCTCCAGCCCCTGTTGATTTTCAGCCAAGCGATTCCGATATTCGCATTGGCACCTATTCTCACACTTTGGTTTGGCTATGGCTTTGGTTCAAAAATCGTCATGACTTTGTTGATTATTTTTTTTCCTGTGGCATCAGCGTTCTTTGATGGCTTAATGCGCACGCGAAGTGATTGGTTAGAATTAGCGCAGATTATGCGAGCACCACCATTTCGGGTGATGTTCTTCTTAAAGGTTCCCGCCGCCATGCCGTCACTTGCGTCCGGCCTCAACATTGCGGCGGTCTATGCGCCCATAGGTGCCGTGATTGGCGAATGGGTGGGTGCCTCTCGTGGGCTTGGTTATCTCATGTTGCTGGCCAATGGTCGCGCCAAGATTGATTTGATGTTCGCAGCGCTTATCGTGCTCATCGTGATGACCATGCTGTTACGGGCCGCCGTTCACGTCATCAGCAACAAAGTGCTCAGCCGCTATATCCAAACCTGATTGCGGTTTACGCAGGATGGCTTCACGTCAAGGCGCTGGGCGCAAGCTGCGGCAAAGTGTAATTCCTTTTTGTGACGCTGGCCGTAGTCAAACGAGACCAATCCAAGCAATGTATGCTCTGCCGCCATTTTATGGGCCAGCGAAACTGAATCCAAGCCGCCAGAGCAAACCACAATTACTTTCATTCACTTTATCCTAGATGTTTCAGCGCGGCGCTGAATCCGCTGACATGCTGATTATTATTTGGGCATTGCTATAATGAGCTATGCGCCGGATGAAAAGAACGCAGTCAATTTGCAATATTGACTTTTTGGCCATATTTCCTCAGCCTTTAGGCTTGGAACAACGCGATAGGACAAAATAGAAATTGCAGAAACTCACGTCAACTGAACTCGCTGTCCAAATTGAACGCGTACTTATTACACAACTTGGCCATGAGCCCGCATTGGCCAAGCCAGCGGAATGGTTGGAAGCGGGCATTCTGGCGTTGCGCGGCAGGGTCACTGAGCAATGGCTGGTCAACGCGCGGGCGGCTTATGGCGCACAGCGCAAACGGGTTTATTATCTGTCAGCGGAATTTCTCATTGGCCGCTTGCTGCGTGATACGCTGCATAATCTTGGCCTAATGGATGTGTTACGCGAGGCTTTTGCATCCTTAAAGGTTGATCTTGATATTGTAGCGGAGCTAGAGCCGGATGCGGCTTTAGGAAATGGTGGCTTGGGCCGTCTTGCGGCTTGTTTCATGGAATCCATGGCAAGCCTGGATATACCAGCCCATGGATATGGCATTCGCTATCGTCACGGTCTGTTTGAACAAGGCATTAGCAACGGCCAACAAACCGAAGCGCCGGAAACCTGGCTTGAAAATGGCAATCCTTGGGAAGTGGTGCGCCATACGCGCACATTCAACGTCGGCTTTGGCGGTGAAGTTTCCGGCACGCACTCTCATGCAGTTTGGGAGCCGGCAGTTACCGTTATCGCCATGGCTTATGATACGCCGATCGTAGGATGGCGCGCCAAACGCGTGAACAGTTTGCGCTTGTGGCACGCAAAGCCTTTACATGTGCTTGATCTGGCCGCGTTCAATGCGGGTGACCACATGGGCGCGCAGGCAGAGGCTGCGCGGGCAGAAGCAATCAACCGCGTGCTCTACCCGGGTGATTCAAGTGCATCGGGCCATGAGTTGCGCTTGCGGCAACAATATTTTTTCGTGTCGGCCTCGTTGCAGGACATTCTGCGGAGGCATTTTGCACAATTTCCCACGCTGGAAAACTTGGCTGAACGGGTCGCCATTCATTTGAATGACACGCATCCCTCCATCGCGATCGCTGAACTCATGCGGCTGCTGGTGGATGAAAATGGCATGGGCTGGACCCAGGCCTGGGCCATCACGCGCAAGGCTTGTGGCTATACCAATCACACACTTTTGCCCGAAGCTCTAGAAAGCTGGCCGGTGGAATTGATGGAGCGCTTGCTGCCTCGCCATATGCAGATCATCTATCTCATCAATGCGGAAATCATCGATGAAGCGCACCGCCAAGACAAAGTTGATTTTGCTTATCTGGCCGCCATTTCTATTATTGATGAGAGCCATGGCAAGCGCGTTCGCATGGGCCAATTGGCCTTTGTTGGTTCACACAGCGTGAATGGGGTTTCGGCGCTTCATTCGGATTTGATGAAGCAAACCGTGTTCCGTGATCTCAACACGCTTTATCCCGGACGGATTAACAACAAGACCAATGGCGTTACACCACGCCGCTGGTTCCAGCAGATTAATCCGGCTTTGTCGCAATTGGTAACCGATGCCATCGGGCCGGCATTCTTAGATGATCACGCTAAGATTGTTGCCCTGAAAGCCTTTGCCTCTGATGCCGGAATGCAGGATAAATTTGCCCGTGCCAAACACTTGGCCAAAATTCGCTTGGCGAAACTGGTGCATGAGCGTTGTGACATTGTGATTGATCCAACCTCACTGTTTGATGTGCAGATCAAGCGTATCCATGAATATAAGCGCCAGCAGTTAGCGATTTTGGAAACCGTAGCACTTTATCTTGCCATCAAAGCCCATCCTAACAACAATTGGGTTCCGCGCGTTAAAATGTTCGCTGGTAAGGCAGCGCCTGGTTACTGGGCGGCGAAAAACATCATCCGCTTGATCAATGATGTGGGCGCTATTGTGAATGCTGATCCTGAGATCAAAGGTCTTTTGAAAGTGGTGTTCGTGCCTAACTATAATGTGAGTTTGGCTGAAACAATCATTCCCGCCGCCGATCTGTCTGAACAAATTTCAACTGCAGGCATGGAAGCGTCTGGCACTGGAAATATGAAATTGTCGATGAATGGCGCACTCACCATCGGCACTTTGGATGGCGCCAATGTTGAAATCAAAGACGCAGTGGGCGATGACAATATATTCATCTTCGGGTTAACGGCAAAGGAAGTGGCTGAGCGTCGCGCTGTTGGCCATAAGCCATCGGATGTGATTGACCACTCCCCTCATTTGAAGGCCGCACTGACGGCTATAGATAATGGTATTTTCTCGCCAGGGGAGCCAACGCGTTATCGGGGGTTTGTTGAAAACCTCACCGA
>DATCEN010000271.1:0-2603 GCA_036510015.1 Aestuariivirga sp. | reverse complement strand
CCATCGCTTGGCATAGATTTGGCAAGCTCCACCAAACGTGAAAGCTCAAACAGCGGGTTGCCCACTAAACTATGTTGCAAGATAAATGGCTTCTTCAGAAAATTATCAGCGATAACTTTCGCATCAGTTGTGACCATGCTCATGATTTTTTCCTCCGTGTCAAAGTGAGATAAATTTTCTTGGCTAGGCCACGCAGTTTTATGTAACCACTGAGGCCGATAAAAAGATTGTTGAATTTCCAACGAGCATAATGCGCTGGTGCCACCAAAACATCGCCGATCCCTATCCGGTCGCGCCAAATGCGGTTAATCATCGGGTGATCCGGAATGGCACAGCTATCCACCATTTCAATGTTGGGTTCAGCGAAGAAAGCTTGCGTTGCATCCAACACCAACAAAACCCCAGGCGAAAACTTGGCGAAACTCTCATCATAGGCAATCTTGATGATCTGGGCCTGTGTGCCAGACGCCACCCCAAACAGCGCTGCAATCGGCTTGTCATTAAATCGCAACACCCAAAAGCGCAAACGCCCGGTTTGATGCAGCCCGGCGCAAATCTGGTGGAAAGTCGAAGTCTTGCCATCTTGGATTGCCAGTGCGGTGCCGCGCTGGCCTTTCCAGCCCTGCGCTTCCAGATGAACAAAATCCTCAACAAAGGGTGCAAAGTCACTGTTTTGATTCAAAGTTTCAAGCCTCAATTCGCCCTGCTCAGACAGTCTTTTGCGCGTGCGTTTGAATTCCTTGCGGCGTTTATGATCAAAATTATGCGCCAACCAATCTTCAAAACTTCCAGTCACCCGTAGAGCGGCGCGTTGCCATTGCTGGGTGAGGCGCATATGTGCGCCAGTCTTTTGCAGCTGATCATAAAAACGACAATCGAGCGGCAAATCTTTCAGCAACAGCGGCCGCTGCAACTTTTGCACCATGGCCAGAACTGCCTCGTGCGGATGGCTGCTTGCCACTAACGGCAAGCTGTTACAGGCAAAATCCGATGTTGTGCTGCGATCAAACTTTCGCGATGATTGCATCGGCAGTGCCAAAAGCAGCTCATCACGCTTGCTTACTGTCAGCAGCGTGGCCCCGGTATTTTGGGCCAACAATGGCAGCTGCATCTCAGGCAATTGCACGCCGCAAGTCTCTTGCGCCGAATCTGCCAGCTTTGCCCAAGCCGCAGCAAAGCGCTGTAAGTCCCTCGCAGGCACGGCCTCAACTTTCAGATCTTTCCAAACGTCTGCGAGCATTCCCATCCCGATCTTATTGGGATATCTATGCAAGAAACGGGTTAAATCCGAAGCGCCATACCCCAAAAAGAAAAGCCAGCGTTAACGCCGGCTTTACAAAATCAATCAAATTTTAGCGAAGTTCGCGAAGGCCTAAACGTCGCTCTTCACATCAAGAACTTGGCGACCATTATAGGTGCCAGATTTCAAATCAATGTGGTGTGGGCGGCGAAGTTCGCCTGACTTCTTGTCTTCAACCACCGTGACGAGCTGCATTTTGTGGCCAGAACGGCGCATACCAATGCGGCTTGGGGATTGTTTTCTGCGTGGAACTGCCATGTCAAACCTCTGATATCATACAAAAAAATAAACCGGATGGCAATCCACCCGAAACTGTTGCCCGCTCTATAGCCAAGGATTCTAGTCAAGGCAAGTAAGATACGGTCCCATTTCGGTCATCTGATCTTGGATGTCGCTCGCAATCCCGCGCAACGCGGTGGACGGGTGGCCGGCATCACGCTTAAAGGGATTGGGCAAGCTGGCCGCCAACAAGGCCGCCTCACGCGGTGAAAGCTTGGCAGCAGATTTGCCAAAATGATGTTGGGCTGCGGCTTCCGCACCATAGATGCCCGGGGCCCATTCCACGATGTTGAGATAAATCTCCATCATGCGCCGCTTGGAGAGAACACCGTCCATGTAAACCGCCATAGGCATTTCCAATCCCTTGCGGATCACGCTGTGGCCCTCCCACAGATAGAGGTTCTTGGCCACTTGCATCGAAATGGTGGATGCGCCGCGCGTCGGGCCAGCTTCGCCCCCCATAGCGTCGCGAAATTCTACCCAATCTATGCCGTGGTGGCTGCAAAAGCGCTCATCTTCAGAGGCAATAACAGCCCGCGGCAGATTGGGCGAAATCGCATTCAATGGCATCCAGCTTTTATGCAACCCCTGCCCGCCCAACAACCGAAACAGCATCAGATTAGTAACAGGCACCGGCACCCAAATATAAGCCAGAGTGGAAAGCAGCGGCCAAGCTATAATGATCAGAGCCAAACGCTTCACCCATACCCACCAAAGTGGGCCTGTGTTCCAAAAGCTTTTGAATTTCCCACGCAATGGCATTAGGTGGTCTTAAGGCAATAACTGCAATTGAGGAACCCGTGGCCGTAAACTTTGAAACAGCTTTGTCACATACAGCAGCACAAGTGGAAGATGCGCTCAACTGCCTGCTTCCATCTATTGCGGGCAACCGCCTGCAAGAGGCCATGCGCTATGCCACACTTGGCCAGGGCAAACGCATTAGGCCGTTCTTTGTAATGCAAAGTTGTAAGCTACACGGCGTGGCAGAGGCCCGCGCCCTAACTGTGGCAGCGGCATTGGAAAT
>DATCEN010000270.1:0-2050 GCA_036510015.1 Aestuariivirga sp. | reverse complement strand
AGAGCTGCCTAAAAAATTTACCCATGCCGAAGACATTGATTTACTCATCAGCCAAGCTGCAAGATGCCGCGAAATCCTCGCGCGGTTGGCGGTTCCTGAACAGCTTTCCGATGAGATTTATCAACATGTAGGGTTTGAAGCCATGTTAGAAGACATGGTGGCACCCTTGCGTGGCTCAGATGTCGTTATTGTGGTTGATGCCAAGCCAATGGATGGCAAATCATCGCCCCCAACTTTCCGCCGCAACCCAGCAATCACCTATGGGCTTGGCAACTTGTTGGAAAATGCAATTGATTTTGCAGCTTCACGCGTTGAAGTGAAGGCGCGCTGGTCGCAAACGCTGGTGAGCGTGACCGTGACTGACGATGGCCCAGGCTTTGATCAAACCATCTTTGACCGTCTGGGCGATCCGTTCGTGACCACAAGGCCCGGCTATGGTAGTGCTGCACCTCAACAAGATGGGGAGCATGAAGGCATGGGACTAGGGCTTTTTATTGCAAAAACCTTGCTTGAACGCTCTGGTGCCAGTGTGATCTTGACAAATGGCAATGAGGCCAAAGGAGCCAGCGTCGCAATCAAATGGCAGCGCAGCCTTGTTGATGTTGGCAAACCTGTCTGATGAGGCTAAGCGTGACATTACCATGACCCCAACCCCAAAAACCTTGCTTCTTGTAGACGATGATAAGCCATTCCTCACGCGCTTAGGAAAAGCCATGGAGGTGCGTGGTTTTGATGTGCGCTTGGCTGATACTGTGGCCGAAGGCATTGCTGAGGTTAAAAAACAACCGCCCATGTTTGCGGTGGTTGATCTGCGCTTATCCGATGGCAATGGGCTTGATGTGATTGCCGCTCTGCACACGGCTAAGCCCGATGCACGGGTTGTAGTATTAACTGGCTATGGCAACATTGCCACAGCGGTCACAGCCGTGAAATTGGGTGCTATTGATTATCTCGCCAAGCCTGCCGATGCTGATGCAGTTTATGGAGCATTGATTGGCGACAAGGATCAACGCACGGCACTACCGGATAATCCAATGTCAGCAGACCGGGTGCGCTGGGAACACATTCAACGCGTGTTTGAATTGTGCAGTCGCAATGTTTCTGAAACAGCGCGCCGCCTGAACATGCATCGGCGCACGTTGCAGCGCATTCTTGCCAAGCGCGCCCCCAAATAAGATTTGCCTCATTCACTAAAGTGAAACCAAATTTGCTCGAGTTCACTTGACATTATTTGTGTGAGGTTCAACATCCAACCTATCAGCAGCAGTGACTGGCGCTGATTTGAAGCCTTAATGTCAATTAGAATTGGAGGGGCCATGACTCCACCAAATTGTAAATTCTGATCACAGAAATTCGTGTGATCACTTTCCGGTTCCGCTCTGCGGCCGAATACCGTGAATATAAGAACCGGATTGCCAAATATATAAAATGAAATTGCTGAGTTGGCTTGTCCAACTCTTTACAGGTTCGGATTCATCCGGATCACTTCAAGTTAAAACTCGATTGTTAACGAGGGCCTCGCTGGCGCAATCATTGTCGCAGCGAGGCTTTTTTATCAGGCCTATGCCAGAACTTCCACGCTTGCTGGAAGCGAATTGGCTTTCAGTTTGTAAACTACGGGAACGCCGGTATCCAATTCCCGTTTTAAAATTTGTTCAGGTGTCAGGCCATCGATTGCCATGATAAGCGAACGCAGTGAATTACCATGCGCAGCCACTAGAACATTCTTGCCAGACAGAACATGGGGTTGAATGTAATGCATATAATAGGGCAATGAACGCGCCAACGTGTCTTTCAGGCTTTCACCTTTTGGCGGCGGCACATCATAACTGCGGCGCCAGATGAGAACTTGTTCTTCGCCAAATTTAGCCCGCGCATCATCTTTGTTGAGGCCAGTGAGTTCACCATAGTCACGTTCATTCAAGGCTTGGTCTCTGGTGATCGGCAGACCTGTTTGGCCAAGTTCGCTCAAGATCAAATCGAGTGTATGCTGTGCGCGCGTTAAAGCTGATGTGAAGCAGACATCAAACTTCAAGCCCTTGGCCTTCAG
>DATCEN010000269.1:0-12361 GCA_036510015.1 Aestuariivirga sp. | reverse complement strand
GCGGCTTCTGCATGGCCGAGAATGATCCTCTCGAGTCTCTGCTGGGCCATGTGTTTTCCGATCCCGCATTACTAGATGCAGCCCTTACCCATGGCAGCAGCCAAACTGTGACTGGTGATTATCAGCGTTTGGAATTTCTGGGCGACAGAGTGTTGAGCCTTGTGATTGCTGAAGCGCTATACCACCGCTTTCCACAAGAAAAAGAGGGCTCCATGGCGGCGCGGCTGTCGCTTTTAGTAAGGGCTGAGGCCTGTGCTTATGTGGGTGAGAGGTTACAACTTGGGCGCTTCATCAAGGTTGGCAAAGTGGAAAAGCGCAAGGGCGTCCAAAACATGGCCTCAGTTGTGGCCGATGTGATTGAGGCCATTATCGGTGCGCTCTATATTGAGGCCGGCTATGCCAAGACACGCGACTTTGTATTACAGGCGTGGAATGAATTGCTGGTCAAAGAACCATCAAGCCTCAAAGATGCAAAAACTTTTGTTCAAGAATGGGCTCTGGCGCGGGCATTGGCTTTGCCGCAATATGTTGAGGTGGGCCGCGCAGGTCCTCAGCACGCACCGGTTTTTAACATTGCGCTGAGGGTTGGTGAATTTGCGCCAGCATCGGGACGCGGAGGTTCCAAACAACAAGCTGAGATGGATGCAGCACAGAATTTTATCACGCGGGAAGGATTGCGTTGATGGTTGAAACAGAAAAGCGCTGTGGCTTTGCCGCAATTATTGGCGCACCCAATGCGGGCAAATCTACGTTGGTGAACAAGCTGGTGGGAGCGAAGATTTCCATTGTCTCCCACAAGGTGCAAACCACGCGGGCGCGCATCCGCGCGATCTACATGAGTGGCATGTCGCAAGTTGTGTTGGTTGATACACCCGGCATATTCAAACCGCGCCGCAAGCTTGATGAAGCAATGGTGGGCAATGCTTGGGGCGGGGCCACTGAAGCTGATGCAGTTTTGTTGATTGTGGATGCAAGACGCGGCGCAGATGAAGAGGTTCACGCGATTATCGAAACCTTCAAGGCGCAGCACATCAAGGCCATACTGGTGATCAACAAGATTGATTTACTGTTGGCCGAGAAACTCTTGGCGATCTCACAAGAACTGAATGAGCTTTATTCATTCACCGAAACTTTTATGGTGAGTGCGGTGACAGGTTCGGGCGTTGAAAAATTGGGAGAGCAGCTGGCAACATTGATGCCTTTGGGGCCATGGCTTTATCCAGAAGACCAAACGGCCGATGTTCACTTGCGTTTTATTGCTTCTGAAATTACCCGCGAGAAAATCTATGAGCGGCTGCATGAGGAACTGCCTTATTCCTCAACTGTGGAAACTGAAGCATGGGAAGAGCAGAAGAATGGCTCGGTAAAAATCTCGCAAACCATCTTCGTTGAGCGTGATGGACAAAAGGCCATTGTGCTGGGCAAGGGGGGGGCACAAATCAAGTTGCTGGGGCAGTTGGCGCGTGCTGAAATGGAAGAATCATTCGCACGCAAAGTGCATCTGTTTCTCTTCGTCAAAGTGCGTGAGAACTGGGCACAAGATCCTGAACGCTTACGGATGATGGGGTTGGAGATTTAGGCAAAAATGGAATGGCGCGATGAGGGGGTGGTAATTGGGGTGCGCGCCCATGGCGAGACATCTGCTATTGCCGAAATTCTCACCGCGGAACACGGCCGTTGCCTTGGCATGGTGAGGGGCGGCCGCTCACGCCACATGCGGCCAGTGTTGCAGCCTGGCAATCTGGTGATGGTGACTTGGCGCGCCAGACTTGAAGAACATATGGGCGCTTATGTGCTGGAGCCATTGAGCCTGAAGGCTGGCTTCATACTGGCGCATCCGTTGCGCCTTGCTGGCATGAACACTTTAATGGGGCTGGCGCAAATGTTGCCGGAACGTGAACCGCACCGCAGGCTTTATGATGCCGCCCATGTGGTGCTATCACAAATGGAAGATGATGCGGTTTGGCCAGCTTTATTGGTGCGCTGGGAATTGGGCTTGCTGGATGAGCTTGGCTTTGGGCTTGATTTGTCACGCTGCGCATCCACCGGGCAGGAGGGTGATCTGGCCTATGTTTCGCCGCGTACAGGCAGAGCCGTTTCAAAAGCTGCAGGCCTGCCTTATCATGAGCGATTGTTTCACTTGCCGGCATTTTTGAATGGCGCGCCAGGGTTTGCGGTGAATGATGTGCTGGAAGGCTTCAAGTTGACTGGCTTTTTCTTAGAGCGCCATGTTTATGGACCGAGGCAAATTGCATTACCATCCGCACGGGCCTGGCTATGTGACAGTTTGAAAGAGCGACTTGCGGCATGATCGGTCGGCTAAACCATGTGGCTTTAGTGGTGCCGGATTTGGCCAAGGCCGCCTTGGCTTATCGCCAGCACCTTGGCGCTGTGGTTTCGCAGCCCTTGGCTTTGCCTGAGCATGGGGTTACGGTGGTGTTCATTGAACTTCCCAATACCAAGATCGAATTGCTGGAACCCTTGGGCCAAGATTCAATGATCATGCGGTTTTTGGAGAAGAATCCATCCGGCGGGATGCATCATATCTGTTATGAGGTGGATGACATCATCGCGGCGCGAGACAAGTTGAAAGCCGGGGGTGCGCGGGTGTTGGGCGATGACAATCCAAAAATCGGCGCACATGGTAAGTCGGTGTTGTTTTTGCATCCGAAAGATTTTTTTGGAACATTGATTGAATTGGAACAGGCATGAACATCGGCACTATCATTGCGATCTATTTTGTGACCTGGTGGGTGACGTTATTTATGGTTCTGCCCTTTGGTGTAAAAAATGCCGATGAGGCGGGTGTGACGGTCGAAAAAGGCCATGAGCGCGGCGCGCCAGTGGCTACACGTCTGTTGGTTAAGGCGGCGATCAATACAGTACTGGCAGGCATCATCACCGCCGGATTCGTTTGGGCAGCGCATAACAATCTATTTGGTATTTAGCGCTGCTTTTTATTTTCAATCTGTGGGGCTTGCGGGAAGCGCGATTGCAGGTCGCGTTCAGTCACACTCATGTGATTGCGCGTATATTGTTTTGAGGCATCGCGCAGGGGCTGAAAATCCCACGGGAAATGTGCGCCATTTTTCATCGCTTCAAACATCATCAATCGGGCTTGTTGGCTTTGCAGAACCTGTTGGTGAACATGAGTGATATTGAATTTGGCTTCAATTTCGGCACGGAATTTAGTGGCCAGTGGATGCGTGGCGGCTAAATTATTCAACTCATTTGGGTCGTCACTCAGATTGAATAGTTGATCCGGATCGGTCGGCGTATGGATAAATTTCCACGGCCCACGGCGCAGCATATACATTGGCGCAACAGCACCCTCGGCCAGATATTCGCCCCAGGCCGTGGCATCTGGATTTTCAGGAGCACCGTGCAGCAAGGGCAGTAGGGAGCGGCCATCTACGGGCGTTGCAAGTTCTTGAGTGCCACCCAGTGCTGACAGCGTGGGCATGATATCGGCCAGTGAAACAGGTTCATTCACACGGCGTGATTTGAAATCTTTCGGATGCCAGATGATCAGTGGCACATGGGACGATGGTTCGAGGTAGCTCATCTTATACCAGAGGCCACGCTCACCCAAAAAGTCGCCGTGGTCTGAAGTGAAAACAATCACAGTGTTGTCGCGTTGGCCTAAGGCGCGCAAAGTTTCAATGAGTTGGCCAACCAGATCATCAATGTAGGAAATGTTGGCGTAATAGCCGTGGCGGGCAGCGCGGATATCAGCTTCTGTGACTTTGTAATCATCCATCGCGCTGACATCGTAAAGGCGCTGCAAATGGGCATCGAGTTTGTCGCGCGGCATGTGGGGCACGGATGGAAGATCAATTTCTGCATCCGTGTATAAATCCCAGAACTTTTTACGCGCCGCATAGGGATCATGCGGATGGGTGAAGCTGACGGCCATAGCGAAAGGTTTTTCGGGCGTGAAGCGCGCATAGTCATATAATTTGCGCTTGGCTTGGAACAGCACATCATCATCAAATTCCAGTTGATTGGAAATCTCAGCTATGCCGGGCTGCAACACCGATGTCATGTTATGATACCACCAGTCGATGCGGGTCTGCTTTAAGCGCCAATCCGGTGTCCAACCGAAATCGGCGGGATAGATATCTGTTGTCAACCGCTGTTCCAAACCATGCAGCTGGTCTGGCCCCACAAAATGCATTTTGCCTGACAAGCAAGTTTGATAGCCATTGAGCCTAAGATAATGCGCCCAAGTGGGAATGGCCGAAGGAAACTCTGCGGCATTGTCATAAACGCCGGTGCGTGAGGGCAGGAGCCCATTCATTATGGTGGCACGGGCTGGCGCACACAGCGGTGAGGTTGAATAGCAATTCTCAAACACCACCCCCTCTGCAGCAAGGCGCGACAGATGGGGCGTTTTGACCAGAGGGTGGCCGTACATGGGCAAATGGCGCGCCGCAAGTTGATCGGCCATGATGAAGAGGATATTGGGTTTTGGTGAATTGACCACTATATTGTCCTCATGAAAACGCTGTTGCTGCTTCTGATCAGGTTCTATCAGCTAACACTATCATCTGTCATGGGGCGGACGTGCAGATTTTTGCCAACGTGCTCGGACTATGCGGTTGAGGCCATTCAGAAGCATGGCGTCATCTGTGGCGGGTGGCTGGGCATAAAGCGTATCGCGCGTTGCCAGCCATGGGGAGGCGACGGTTATGACCCGGTGCCGGACCAATGTTCCTGCTGTGGCAAAATAAAAGGGCCGGAGAAAATCCGGCCCTGAAATCTGCAATGCTATGTAAGATTAGAATGCCCAGATAGCGGCGGCTTTAACTTCATGTTCGCCGCCCCAGTTCCAATCCACATTACAACATGCATCTTGGTATTTGGTATTGGCGAATTGAGTATAAAGATATTCCATGCGAACACGGAAATGATCACTCACTGCGTGTTCCATACCCGCACCGACTGTCCAACCAAATTGGTTTGCGGTGAGATGGCTTGGAGTTGCGGCTACGATGCCGTTGAGTTCGCCTTGGGCAAAGGCACCACCGGCGGTGAGATAAAATAGGGTGTTATCCATTGCCCAGCCAGCGCGGCCGCGCACGGTGGCGAGATAATTCATGTTGAAGCGGAAGTCAGCGGTGGGTTCTGTATTGCGCACGATGTCGGTGGAAGTGCCCAAATCGGCTTCGGCACCCACTACGAATTGATCAAATTGATAGTTGTAGCCCATCAACGCGCCGCCCTTGAAGCCGCAGCCGCCGTTGCCGAAAGTTCTGCCTGCTGTGTTATCCACCAGCGAGCCTCGGCCATCAAGGCAGGCCAGGCCGACCCAACCGCCAGCATATACGCCACTCCAATCATATTGCGCTGGGCGTAGCTGCACCACTGGTGGCGCATCGGCAGCCACTGCTTGCGCAACTGGCATAAGAGCTAAAATTGCGACGGAAAGTTTGAAAAGAATTCTCATGTTTACACCTTTGTACTGGACAGACAGACTTAAAATCAGGGCCCATAGATGAAGCGTTAAGGTTAATGTCAGGTTAGAAAAGGGTTGCTATATGGTTAAAAAACCAAAAATTCTTGCGCTTGACGGCAGAATTCTAGCAAGGCAAATGCCATGAGCTGTTGATTTGGCCTACCCGGGCAGTTGCCGGGACTGGGCAGAAAGGACCTAAATGATTACGCTCACATTCCCCGATGGCGCTAAGCGCGAAGTTGCGGCCGGGGTTTCTGCTGCACAAGTTGCGGCTTCCATTTCCAAGTCCCTCGAAAAGAAAGCTGTGGCCGCTGTCGTCAATGGCCAGCTTGTTGATTTGGCTGATCCGATCAATGCTGACGCCACATTGCAGATTGTGACGCGCGAAGATGATCGCGCCTTGGAACTCATCCGTCATGATGCCGCTCACGTTTTGGCGGAAGCTGTGCAAGAATTGCATCCCGGCACGCAAGTGACGATTGGACCAGTGATTGAGAATGGTTTTTATTACGACTTCTTCCGCAATGAACCTTTCACAACAGCGGATTTTGCGCCCATCGAAAAAAAGATGCGTGAGATCATCGCGCGCGATAAGCCATTCACGAAATCTACCAAGACACGCGAAGACGCGAAAGCATTTTTCCGCGCCAAGGGCGAAAACTTTAAAGTGGAATTGGTGGATACCATTCCCGGCAATGAAGACATCAAGTTCTATGATCAGGGCGGCTGGATAGATTTGTGCCGCGGCCCGCATATGACGAGCACTGGCAAGATCGGCAACGCCTTTAAGCTGATGAAAGTGGCTGGGGCTTATTGGCGTGGCGATTCAAACAACCCGATGCTGACACGCATTTATGCCACCGCTTGGGCCAATGACAAAGATTTGCAAGCCTATGTCACCGCTTTGGAGGAAGCTGAAAAGCGTGACCATCGCAAACTGGGCCGCGAAATGGATCTGTTCCATTTCCAAGAAGAAGGCCCGGGCGTGGTGTTCTGGCACCCTAAGGGCTGGACGATTTTCCAACAGTTGATAGCCTATATGCGCCGCCGCCTGAATAAGCTTGGCTATCAAGAAGTGAATGCGCCGCAGCTTTTGGATAAGAGCCTGTGGGAAACTTCCGGCCATTGGGGCTGGTATAAAGAAGCGATGTTTGGCGCAACACCTGCTGGTGCGGAAGCCGAAGATGGGGATCGTATCTATGCACTGAAGCCGATGAATTGCCCCGGCCATGTGCAGATTTTCAAACACGGTTTGCGGAGCTATCGCGAATTGCCGATGCGGCTGGCAGAATTTGGCGCGGTGCATCGCTATGAGCCATCAGGCGCGTTGCATGGCTTGATGCGCGTTCGCGGCTTCACGCAAGATGATGCGCATATTTTCTGCACGCCGGAGCAGATGAAAGATGAGTGTTTGAAGATCAATGATCTCATTCTTTCAACTTACAAAGATTTTGGCTTTGAACAGTTTGTAGTGAAGCTTTCCACACGCCCTGAAAAGCGCGTGGGCACGGATGCGGATTGGGATCGTGCCGAAGCGATCATGTCTGATGTGCTGGAGCAGATCGCGGCGGAGAGCGGCGGCAAGATCAAAACCTCAATCAATCCGGGCGAGGGCGCTTTTTACGGCCCCAAGTTTGAATATGTGTTGCGAGATGCGATCGGCCGCGATTGGCAATGCGGCACCACGCAAGTGGATTTCAATTTGCCGGAACGCTTTGGTGCGTTTTACATTGGCGAAGATGGGGCCAAGCACGTTCCGGTGATGATCCACCGCGCCATCTGCGGCTCTATGGAGCGCTTCCTTGGCATATTGATTGAGAACTTTGCCGGGCATTTTCCGTTGTGGTTGGCGCCACAGCAAGTAGCAGTTTGCACCATCACGTCTGAGGCTGATGCTTATGCTTTAGAGGTTACGCAAAAGCTGAAAGACGCTGGGCTGCGCGCTGAGGCGGATTTGCGCAATGAGAAGATCAATTACAAAGTGCGCGAACATTCGGTGACGAAAGTTCCGGTGATCCTTGTGGTGGGCAAGCGCGAGATGGACGAGAAGGCGGTGAATATGCGCCGCTTGGGGAGCCAGGATCAGAAAGCGATGAGCTTTGATGATGCGCTGATGGCATTGGTGAAGGAAGCAACCCCGCCGGATTTGAGGTGAGATGAGAAAAAAGGCGCACTTTTTTGATTGTTCAAATTTGAAGAGATTGCCAGTTTGCGCCTTCGATTGACACTCTTACACTCTCATGCTTGCCTAATAGCTGTCAGCAAAGGGTAGTTACTTACGAGTTAATTCAAGAGGTGCAGTCTCGTGAACAATGTCAAATGTTTAATCGCCGTTGTGTTTCTGAGCTTGCAGTCCACTATTGCTCAAGCAACTTATGATGTCAGCAAAGTCAAGGACTGGAAGTATCATGCGTTCATTTGCAAGAATGTAGTTATTGGGTTGTCCATGATGATTCACATGGAAGAAAAATATGGCAAGGCTGAGATTGAAAAACAAGCCGATACCATGGAAAAGTCACTTCAAGAAATTGTGCTTAAGAATGAGAAAGAGTACCCGTTTGATCAGACAGATGCCCTGTTTATCGCCGACATGGTGCATTCAATAAGGCAAGGTTTGGAGGCAGGAAATTGTTCCTTCACCTCAGGAGTTGCTTTAAATCAAGGCTTCGATCTTTGTGCATCGACACTGGATAAGTTTGACAAGGAGCTGAGCAAATAAATCGGCCGTTACACCCGTTATCGGCCTGCCTTTGCGTTTAAGTGTATTTAGTATGCCGCGACTGGAGGATATTGAGTGATAGTTGATTTCGAAATTCAACTCGCGAGGGTTAGCGGAAAAATTCGAGCATTCGACAAAGGTGAACAGTTTAGTCGGCGATTTAACAGTTTGATGTATTATTCGAACTACGCAGACGAGTTGCATGAAGCTGCACTGTTGGTTGGTAATGCTAAATTGATTCCGGGTAATGTGTTTTGCTTGCTTGCAGGGCTTTCAATTGAGTTGCTTTTGAAAGGCATATTGCTAGGCCTGCAAGGTAAGTTCCCAAAGAGCCACCAAATTCAGGATTTGAGTTTATTGTCAGGTATCAGTTCAACCGACGACGACTTGATAATATTACAATCAATGTCTGAGTATGTTTCTTGGGCTTCAAAATATCCCACGCCAAAAGATGAACAGAGTTGGCATAGCGCGGTTGAGTTGTTTGGCAAACAGCGACGCACATCAGGTAAATTGAGTTCATATATCATTTCTGAACGAGAGATAAATATGGATAACTACGAACGACTCTGGGAAAAATATGCGAATTGCTTTTGGCAAGTTTATGAAGTTGTGCATTAGCTACAAGCCGTGTCAGTGTCCTGCGGCCTCTTTCAAAACCTCTTCCGCCCACTGATTCAAACTGATCCCCTTCAACTGCGCGGCCAGTGCGGCTTTGGCGTGAACTTTGGGATCAATGCGAAACATCACTTTACCGGAATAGGGTTTGTTGGGTTCTTTGTTCGTCTCCTTGCAGAAGGCAACGTAATCATCAACCGAGTCTTTGAAGGCCGCCTTGACTTCTTTCACTGAATTGCCTTCGTAAGTGATGATGTCGTTGATGCCTTGCAGACGACCATGAAGACAATCGTCCTCAACCGAAAATTCGATGCTGCCGTGATAGCCTTTGTGTTTCAGTGTTTCTGTCATGGGGTTACTCCAATCGATTTTAAAAAGTCGCATGCTGCCCGCACATGATGTTGTTTGGCTTCTTTGCGCGGGTGCGGACGGTGCACCGCCAAAGTCAGCGGCCCGGACACGAACCTGACGCGTGAACCGGCACCTTCTTTCACGGAGCAGCCGACATTGATCAACAGCGCTTCAATATCCACCCAGGCAATGTTAGATTTAGTCGGCTCTGTGAAAACGGCTTCCAATGTCTTGCGGTGCCGACTATTCATGCAAGCTAAATATGCTAGCTATCGAAGAAATGCAAGCATAAACTGCTATCGCCTCTTGAATCGTAATCTCTTTGGTTCCATATAACCTCCATGGAAATTGGAATTTACACTTTTGCTGATGTGCCTGCGGGCCATCCTGAACTTGCCGGGCAGCGCCTGCGCAATCTCGTCGAAGAAATGAAACTGGCAGATGAGGTTGGGCTGGATGTGTTTGCTGTGGGCGAGCACCACCGCGCTGACTATGCGGTTTCATCACCGCCTGTGGCCCTTGCGGCGGGGGCAGCTGTGACCAAGCGCATTAAGCTTTCCAGTGCCGTGACGGTTCTCTCCTCTGACGACCCAGTGCGAGCGTTTCAGCAATTTGCAACAGTTGATGGCATCAGCAATGGCCGGGCCGAAATCATGGCGGGCAGGGGTTCTTTCATCGAAAGCTATCCGCTTTTTGGCTATGATCTCGACGACTATGACGCGCTGTTTTCCGAGAAACTTGATTTGCTGATGAAGCTTCGTGAAAGTGAGCGCATTACATGGGCTGGCAAATTGCGGCCATCATTGAATAACGCAGGGATTTATCCACGCCCTGAACAAAAGAAAATGCCGATCTGGATTGCTGTTGGAGGCACTCCGCAATCAGTGGTGCGGGCGGCCACGCTTGATTTGCCCATGGCCTTGGCCATTATTGGCGGAGACCCACGGCGCTTTAAACCCTTCTTTGATCTTTACCGCGAAACCCATGCCAAGGCAGGCCATGACCCTAAAACCATTCAGCTCAGCCTGAACATGCATGGCTTTGTTTCCGACACGACTGCCAATGCCAAGCGCATTTATGGCGCGGCGCAAATGGAAGTGATGAACCGTATCGGCAAAGAGCGTGGCTGGCCGCCGCAAGGCATGGATCATTTTGAACGTTCAACCCGCGACGACGGCAATCTCATCGTGGGCGACGCCGCGCGCGTGGCTGACCGCATCATTGAATTGCATGAGGTTTTTGAAAATACCCGCATTCTCATACAGATGGCGATTGGCACCGTGCCGCATGCAGAGCAGTTGAAAGCAATTGAAATCCTGGGTGGCGAAGTAGCCCCCGCAGTGAGGAAAGCTTTGAAATGACGCTTCCCCACATTCCTGACCCCATTCCCGGGGATGCCGCTTCGGTTGATGCCATTGAACATGTGATTGTTCCGCGCATCCGCGACATTGGTGATTTTGAAGTGCACCGGGCTCTGCCTGCTGCTGAGCGCCAGATGATTGGCTCATTTATTTTCTTTGACCGCTTTGGTCCGGTAATGATGAAGGCGGGGCAGGGCATGGATGTGCGACCGCACCCGCATATTGGTCTCGCCACTGTGACTTGGCTGTTTGACGGCACGATTTATCATCGCGATAGCCTGGGCTCAGAACAGGCAATTGCGCCGGGCGAGCTCAACTGGATGACGGCTGGCAAGGGCATCGTGCATTCCGAGCGCACACCTGCGCTGGAGCGGGCTTCGGGCCAGAACATGTTTGGCCTGCAAAGTTGGGTGGCCTTACCGAAGAAATTTGAAGAGACGGCGCCCGGATTTGAGCATCTGGGGCAAGATCGGTTGCCGCTGCTGGTTGATGGCGGGCGCAAGGTGCAGGTGATTGCAGGTTCACTTTTTGGCGTGACTTCGCCTGTTAAAACCCACTCAGATTTGTTTTACGCTGATGTTTGGCTTGATGCGAAGGCGCGACTGCCGATAGGGGCTGAACACGAGGAGCGCGGGCTCTATCTGGTGTCTGGAAAGATCGAAATTGGGGGCCGCGTGTTTGAAGCGGGCAAGCTCATCGCCTTGAAACCGAAGGCCGAAGTGATCGTTACGGCGCTTGAGGCCAGTCATTTCATGTTGCTCGGTGGCGAGCCCATGGATGGGCCACGCCATATCTGGTGGAATTTTGTTTCATCGTCGCAAGAAAAAATTGAGGCTGCCAAGAATGAATGGCGCACGGGCAAGTTCTCGATGGTGCCAGGAGACGACAAGGAATTCATCCCGCTTCCCGCTTAGCTGCCCATATTCACGTCGCGGCGAAATGAACCGGACCTGTATGGTGGTTAAAGCCGCACTTCGTCAGTAAACATAATTGTGATGAAGCGTTATTGGCCTTAAGCTTGAATTCAGAGGAATGTCTGAGTCCGGTTTGAGGAGTTTTTGATGAAAAAGGTTCTAATCCATCCACTCTATGTTCGGATCTTTCATTGGCTGAACGCCATTGCCATTGTGACGATGATCATGAGTGGGTGGCAGATTTACAATGCCTCACCTTTGTTCGATAGCTTAGAGTTTCCGGCCTATCTCACTTTGGGTGATTGGCTGGGCGGCGGCATTCAATGGCACTTGGCGGCCATGTGGCTGTTTGTGGTCAACCTGCTGATCTATCTTATTCTTGGCATCGCCACAGGCCATTTCCGTGACAAGTTTTTCCCACTTGGTCCAAAGGCTTTATTCCATGACATTTGGGCCGCCATGCGCTTCAAGCTGGGTCATAATAGTCATGACTATAACGCCGTGCAGAAAGCATTTTACATCGGCATCATTTTTGTGATGTTGATGACATTCGTTTCAGGCCTTGTGGTTTGGAAGTCCGTGCAATTCCAAGCGCTGAGTTGGATTGTGGGTAATTACGCCACGGCGCGTTATGTTCACTTTACTGGCATGACTTTGATCTGTGCTTTTATTATTGTGCATGTGGCACTTGTGGCCATTGTGCCATCGACACTCATTCCGATGATCACTGGGAAGGCTAAGCCATTTCCGGAGAAGGAGAACAGCCATGTTGCTTAAACCAAATTCATCGCAGAAACTTTTGCTGCCACGCGCCAAGCAAGTGAAGAACATTGAGCGGCGCTTTTTCATGGGCCGGGCATTGTCATTTGGCGCACTGTCGATGCTTGCTGGCTGCAATGTAGCTGATGATTCAAAGGCGCAAAGTATTCTTGATGCCATG
>DATCEN010000268.1:0-4677 GCA_036510015.1 Aestuariivirga sp. | reverse complement strand
TCATGCAATCGTGCCCGAAGGCTCATTTCTGTGCTGCTTTTAACTGCTCGCGCGCATCAGCCAGTTTTAGTGCCATGGTGTTTTTGATGATGTCAGCTGAGACATCAATACCCTTGGCTTTGAAATCTTGTTTCAGCTTATCAATCACATCCACTTCACCGTGCTTTTCCAAATCAGTGGCAACCAGGCTTTTGGCATAGGCAGCGGCATCTTTGTCTTTCAAACCAAGCAGGCTAGCCGCCCACTGGCCGACCAGCAGGTCACGTTTCGCACGCACGGCGAATTCAACTGATTCATGCGCCGCAAAAGCGCCTTCTGCTGCTTTTTCACGATTATCGAAGGTTGTCATGACTCGCTCTCCATAAAATTCCCATCTATCACGTAGTGGGAAAAAGCCACAAATCAAGCCAAAAATACAGTTTGTGCAGTGCAATAAAGCAGACTATGAAGCTCGCTTTCCACAGGGCCTCATAAAACCTCTTTTAGAGTGGCCCGCATGTTAGTATCCGCAGGGTCAGTGATTTGAGGATTCTCCCGATGAACGGTAAGCGCACACAGCTTTATGAAGGCAAGGCCAAGATCTTATATCAAGGCCCAGAGCCAAATACGGTGATTGTGCACTTCAAGGATGATGCGACAGCTTTCAATGCCGAAAAAAAGGCAGTGATTGAAGGCAAAGGTGTGCTCAATCAGCGTATCTCTGAATTCATTTTCACCAAGTTGAATGATATTGGCCTGCCCACGCATTTTCTGCGGTCATTGAACATGCGTGAACAACTGGTGCGCTCGGTTGAGATCATCCCTCTTGAGGTGGTGATCCGCAACGTTGCGGCTGGGTCTTTGGCCAAGCGATTGGGATTAGAAGAAGGCACTGCTCTGCCACGCTCTATCATCGAATGCTATTACAAGAATGATAAGCTGGGCGATCCTATGGTGAATGAAGAACACATCACCGCCTTCGGTTGGGCCACACCTATGGAAATGGATGACATGATGCACATGTCCATCCGCATCAATGATTTCCTGTCGGGTCTGTTCATGGGAATTGGCATCAAGCTGGTTGATTTCAAACTAGAGTTCGGCCGTTTTGTCGAGAATGAGATGATGCGCGTGGTTTTGGCGGATGAAATTTCGCCTGACAATTGCAGGCTTTGGGATATGCGCAACAATAACGCCAAGATGGATAAAGACATTTTCCGCCGTGATCTTGGAAGCTTAGTTGACGCTTATCAAGAAGTGGCGCGCCGTTTGGGCATCATCCAAGAGGGTGAAACCCCGCCGCGTTCACGACCAAAACTGGTGAAGAGTGATTTATAAAATGAAAGCCAAAATTAAAGTCACCCTCAAGAACGGCGTGCTTGACCCGCAAGGCAAAGCTATTGAAGGCGCATTGGGTTCGCTGGGCTTCTCTGGCGTCAACAGCGTGCGCCAAGGCAAGTTCTTCGAGATTGAACTCGCTGAGACCGACAAGGCCAAAGCCGAAGTGTTGCTCAAACAGATGTGTGAGAAACTGATCGCCAATACAGTGATCGAGAATTACGCAATTGAGTTGGCCTGAGCGATGAACTCCGCTGTCCTCCTCTTCCCTGGCATAAACCGCGAGCATGACATGGTGCTGGCTTTGGAAAGAACCACGGGCAAAAAGCCCCATGTGGTTTGGCACACCGACACCACCCTGCCCACTGGCACTGATCTGGTCGTCGTGCCCGGCGGCTTCTCCTACGGCGACTATTTACGCTGTGGCGCCATTGCCGCGCGCTCGCCCATCATGGCCGATGTGATAGCGAAGTCAGCCAAAGGCCTTAAAGTGTTAGGCGTGTGCAATGGTTTTCAAATCATCACTGAGGCAGGGCTTTTGCCCGGCGCTTTGGTGCGCAATGCCGACTTGAAGTTCGTTTGCAAAGAAGTGCGCCTTAGCATTGAAAATAATCAAACTTTCTTCACCAACAAAGCCGCCAAAGGCCTCGTCGTCTCCTGCCCCGTGGCGCATGGCGAAGGCAATTATATTGTTGATGCTGAAACCTTGAAACAAATTGAAGGCGAAGGCCGCGTGGTGTTCCGCTATGTTGAGGGCACAAACCCCAATGGAGCTATGAATGATATTGCTGGAATCTGCAACGAGGCTGGCAATGTGATCGGCATGATGCCGCATCCGGAAAACATGATCGAAGCGCTGCATGGCAAACAAGATTGCGTGAGCCTGTTTGAAAGTCTGTTGGCGGCCTAATCCGCGCTTATTTTAATCCATTTTTAAAACCGCACAGCCTAGCTTGCGCCCATACGCTAATGGGTTGCCCAGCATGACCACCGCATCACACTCACCTTCGATCCTCAAGCCTTCGATCAATATGCAGCGTTTGCATGCGGTCTTATTCCCGCATTGGGCGCTATGGGCAATGCCGAGTTTGGTCTTGGCGCTTTGCGCCTTGATTGATGGGGCCTCACCACGCATTGAAGTTGCTAATTTCGGTTACGCCGTTGTCTATTTTTATTTCCCTCTGGCGTGGTTTTTGATGTTGTGGCGCTATGTGCGCTTCCACACTTTCGACTGGTTCTTGCACCGCGTATGGTGTGGCATGGTGCTTTATTTGTGGGTTAATTACACAACCAGCTGTATTGCTTTATTCAGCCATATGCTTTTTGCTTTCAGCTTTCCTCTCATCGATCGTTCATTAGCCGTCGCAGATCAGGCGTTGGGATTTGATTGGAATGCCTATGCACACGTCATGTATGACCACCCGTGGGTCAATTTCATTTTCTCATATTCCTATGCGAATTTAACCTTGGGCGGCATCATGCTCACCCCTGTCATCGCGATTTTGCGCAATGACCGGATTCGCGTTATCGAAATCTGTTTCTTGATGTCGGCAACAGCGCTCACCTGCGTCGTTATCGGAGGGTTTTTCCCTGCATACCCGGCCGCAGATAGCCTAGCCGATGCCGGTATATTGCGCGCTATAGAGTTGAACCCACATCACTACCTTGCTGTTATATCGACACAGCTACACGCACTTCGTGAGGCCGCCCATGTTGTCATTGATCCACGAACAGCAGAGGGTTTGGTATGCTTCCCTTCGTTCCATTGTTGCATGGCCCTAATTATTTTTTATTGCAATCGAGGGCTCGGTCCGGTGAGTTGGCTTGCCTACTTGGCGGGGATCGTAATCATCGTCGCAACGCCAGTATATGGCGGTCACTATCTTGTCGATATCTTTGCTGGCGGATTAATCACCCTATTTTATGTTTGGGTCTGGAACGTAAAAATTCTGCCGCGGCTTTCGCCATATTTACCTGGAACATCTGGGCTAGATTTTGCACTGCCACGATTTTTCAAGCGCCTATTATTCATGGCTAATTAAATTTAAACACCGCGGTTAAAATTTCCTGCCGCTTCACTGTAAGCTGCGTTAATCCTAGATTAACGACATGCCTTGGTATTCATTCAATCTATCGATTGGCGAGGAGACGTTAACATGTTGAGCAGCTTATTCAAAAAGTCTGAGACTGACGTACAACACAACGTGAATTTGAAGCATTCTGAGCAAGCGCTTCAGGATCGCGTGAATAGGATGATGCGGCAGACTATTAAGTTCGATTGGTCAACCGCAGCCTTGCCCCCATCGGTGCCGCAACCACGCACTATTTCTGGCGCAATGCACGGCAAAAAATAGACTTAATCAGCCAAAAATCGCATTGTGAATCTGGCCCCGCCCGCTTAAACGGCGGGGCATGAGCAAGCCTGAACCCGCAATCACCCCAGAAATCGTCGCCGCACATGGGCTAAAGCCCGATGAATATGAGCGTTTTAAGAGCCTCATAGGCCGCGTGCCAACCTTCACCGAACTGGGCATTTGTTCGGCGATGTGGAATGAACACTGCTCATATAAATCCTCCAAAAAATGGCTGAAAACGCTTCCCACCACGGGCCCGCGCGTGATCTGCGGGCCGGGTGAAAACGCTGGCGTGATCGACATTGATGACGGCCAAGCGATTATCTTCAAAATGGAAAGCCATAATCACCCGTCGTTTATTGAGCCCTATCAAGGTTCAGCCACCGGTGTGGGCGGCATTTTGCGCGACGTGTTCACGATGGGTGCACGCCCCATTGCGGCATTGAACGCGCTTCGTTTCGGTGAACCTTCGCATCCAAAAACCAAGCACCTTGTTTCCGGCGTTGTGGCTGGCGTGGGCGGCTACGGAAACTCTTTCGGCGTGCCAACCCTTGGCGGCGAGGTGAATTTCCATGTCCGCTATAACGGCAATATCCTCGTTAACGCCATGGCCGTAGGTCTGGCTGATGCCGATAAGATCTTTTATTCCAAGGCCAAGGGTGTGGGCCTGCCAGTGGTTTACCTCGGTGCAAAACCGGACGCGACGGCATACACGGCGCCACCATGGCTTCTGCGGCATTTGAAGCCGATGCCGATGAAAAACGCCCCACCGTGCAAGTGGGCGACCCGTTCACCGAAAAATGCCTGCTTGAAGCCTGCCTCGAACTGATGGCCTCAGGGGCCGTGATCGCCATTCAAGATATGGGAGCGGCCGGTCTTACATCTTCCGCCGTCGAAATGGGGGCCAAGGGCAACCTTGGCATTGAGCTTGATCTCGATAAAGTGCCATGCCGCGAAGAGAGCATGAGCGCCTATGAAATGATGCTCTCTGAATCTCAAGAGCGCA
>DATCEN010000267.1:0-4084 GCA_036510015.1 Aestuariivirga sp. | reverse complement strand
CCACACGCGCCGCCACATGCAAGCTTTTTTCTTTTGGTGGCGGCAGTGCCAAGTCAACCGCGCGCACCGCTGACATTTCAATTTGAATGTCGATGCGGTCAAGCAATGGGCCGGAAATACGCGATTGATAGTCAGCAGCACAACGCAGGCCCAAACGACAGGTATGGCCGGGTTCACCCGCCATACCGCATTTGCACGGGTTCATGGCGGCGATCAATTGAAAGCGTGCTGGATAAGTGACGTGATAATTAGCCCGCGCCACCAAAGCCTCACCCTGCTCCATCGGTTGGCGCAAAGCTTCCAGCACACGCGGCTGAAACTCAGGCAGCTCGTCCAAAAATAACACGCCGTGATGGGCCAAAGCCATTTCACCGGGCTTGGGCTTTATGCCGCCACCCACCAGTGATGGCATAGAGGCAGAATGATGGGGTGCGCGAAACGGCCTACGCCTGGTGATCTGGCCATCTTTCAACTCACCGCTGAGGGAAGCGATCATCGAAACATCCAACATCTCGCGCGCATCAAGCGGCGGCAAGATTGAAGGCAAGCGCTGGGCCAGCATGGATTTGCCAGCCCCTGGAGGCCCAACCATCAACAGATGATGGCCGCCTGCTGCTGCCACTTCCAAGGCGCGCTTGGCGGCTTCTTGGCCTTTGATCTCAGAAAAATCTGGCAAGGATTGTTCTAGCACAGAAAGATGGGCCGAAGGGCGCGAGAGAACTTGACTGCCCTTCACATGATTGATCAATTGAATGAGATTAGCTGGCGCAAGGATATCCAGCTTATCACCGGCCCAAGCCGCCTCAGCGCCTGAGCCTTTGGGGCAAATGATACCCATATCCTGGGCTACGGCAGACATGGCCGCTGGCAAGATGCCGGAGACAGCTTGCAGCGCTCCATCCAAACCAAGCTCACCCATCACCACATAGCGCGACAGAAAATCAGGCGGGATCACCCCCAAGGCCGAGAGAATGGCCATGGCGATGGGCAGATCATAATGGCTGCCTTCCTTGGGGAGATCAGCGGGGGATAAATTAACAATCAACCGCTTGCCGGGCAAGCCAAGGCCAATGGCATAAAGTGCGGCGCGCACTCTCTCTTTGCTTTCAGAGATCGCTTTATCCGCCAAGCCCACAATATGAAAATTTACTTGGCCATTGAGAAACTGCGCCTGCACGTCAACGGGAACTGCTGCAATGCCTTGAAATGCAACTGTAGCAACCCGCGCTGTCATAGATAGCTCTCCCCAGTTGGGCATAGGGTAATATGAGAACAAAGCGAGAGTCAAGAACATTTAAAGAACGATTTGGGGCCGTTTGATTTTCAACCATGGAAGTTTCGGCGCGAGCAAATATCGCGTGTCTGGTTTGCAATCTAAAGGCGGACGAAAAGCTTACGCATTTGATTGTCAGTTCTGGGCCAACAACAGACATAACTCAATAACTCCCGTCATTCTCAGTCGAGCGGCACGCTCACTTGTGCCTGAGCCGAGATGGCGGAATAGGTGCTTGAGCCGATGCCATCGTAAGTACCCGACGCAGAGATCGAGAGGCCTTGCTTGGTCTTGAAGTTAAGGCCGGCTTTCACCGCACCACGCGCACCAGTTGGGCCGGTGTCACTGCCAGCAAGTGTGCCAACGCCATTCACATTGGTTGAGGTAAAGTTCCAGATCAGCTGTGGCGCGATGGAAGGTTCAATCATCAAACCTGAATCCGTGACAAAGCCGTAGCTCACTTCAGGTGAAAGCTTGAACTGGCCCAGAACCGTCTGCACCGATGGGATCAACACATTGTTGCTGTCTGTATAGGCATTCGATGTATCTTGGAAATAAGTCACTGCTGCGGATGGCGTGAAGTTCAAGCCATTCTCCAGCTTCCACTTACCGGTGAGCGCCGATGAGGCCAGCCAGCGGGTAGAACCAAAATTGTTCACATAGGTGCCAAGAGGCGAGATATTATCGCTGGAGCCGCCATAGCCGCCGCGCAGATCAAAGAACATATGATCGGTGAGACGGATGGTGGTGTAAGGCCCGACCATATAACCCGTGCCCGAGACTGATGTTCCGGTGGTTTGGTTCATCGCATCCACTTGGCCATAGAAGCCGACGAGGAAGTTACGGTTGAAGGTGTAATCGGCACCCAGTGTCACCAAGCCAAACTGCCCAGAGGTGTTACCAGAGTAATCGGTATATTGGGCCTCCGCCCAGACATCAAAGGGCATGAAGGCGGGTTTGGCATAGGACGAACCAAGACCCAAAGCCTGCATCTGCTTTTGGTTGCGCTCATCCTCCCAACTCATCATCTGAGACAGGCTGGTTTTGAATGAGGCGTGAGACATCGCCCCAAAGCTGGCTTGCAGATCCATCGGGCCGGAGAGCGAGACAGATTTACCATCGCCGCCCTGGGCCATGCCATGCAGATAATTATAGAGGAAGCTTTGTAAGGCATAGGCATCTGGATCAGAATTGGCTGCTGTTGCAGCAGCTCCCGTGGCACCTAAGCCTGCGGTGGGCATGGCTGCGCCTGAAGCTGCTGCACTTGCCCCTAAACGTGAAGACTTCAATGGCGCAATGGCATCACTCTTTGCATCAGTCAGCTGTGTGCTGGAGCCGTCACCCGAACCACCGCCCGCATCATCCAAACGGTTCGAGCGATCGAAGCTTGGCTGATTGGTCACTAGCAAATTAGCGCGGTTGGAGAGGAAGGTGCCGATGGCTTGCGTCGTGGGCCCAATCACATCAGCCACCGCAAAGCTTTGTTGGACTTGGGCAGCAGCAGAGTAATTGCCATTGCCTGCTTGATTGGCATCCACCACGCAAGTGCCCGTGCCCACAAAGCTCACCGTCGATCCAGCAACGGTACAGACCCCTGCGCTTGAAGCATCTGCCGTAAAGGTCACTGGCATGCCAGAGTTACCGCCCGTTGCCACAGCCACATAAGTCGGCCCACTCACCAAAGCATTGCTCGGCGGTGTAGAGGTGAAAGCAACGGTCTGTGCGGCCTTGGAGATTGTGAAGCTCTGTGGAACATTTGTTGCTGCCAGATAATTGGTATTGCCCAATTGCGAGGCCGTAATGTTGCACTGGCCAGCTGTAACAAAAGTCACCGTAGCGCCATTCGCCCCACCCGTGGTGCAAACGCCCGTGCTGGTCGAAGCGAAGGTGACAGGCAAGCCCGAAGCGCCGCCCGTGGCGCTCAACGCCACCGTGCCATTCGGCACATAGGTTTGCGTGGCAGGCGGTGTGAAGCTGATCACTTGCGTCGCTTGCCCAATCGTAAAGCTTTTCGTCACGGGCGTTGCCGTCGTGTAATTAGCACTACCCACTTGCGAAGCCGTGATCGAACATGAACCAGCGGTGAGAATGCTCACCGTATTGCCGCTCACTGAGCAGATCGCAGCACTGTTCGAAACATAGCTCACGACAAGTCCCGAAGTCGTCGTCGCGCTGAGTGTCACTGTCGCATTCGGCACATAGGTTTGCGTGGCAGGCGCAGTGAAGCTGATCACTTGCGTGGCTTGGCTTATTGTGAAGCTTTGGTTCACTGGCGGTGCGGCAAAATAATTAGAATCTGCAGCTTGTGATGCGGTGATGTTACAGGTGCCTGCCGAAACAAAAGTCACCGTTGCGCCATTGCTTCCGCCAGTGGTGCAGACTGAGGTGCTGGTTGAACTAAAGCTCACCGGGCTCGTGGAAGCACCAGGTGTGGCCGTCAAAACCACTGTGCCATTGGGCGCATAGTTCTGACTAGGCGGTGGTGCAAAGCTAATAATCTGCGCCGCTGGCGTCATCGGAATTGTGACATCAGATGAGGCAACAAGATAATTATCGTCAGCCGCAACTGTAGCAGTAATGACGCAAGCGCCATTACCCGCCCCTGCTGATGCCACACCAGAACCGATGACTGTGCAATTGCCACTCTTTACCGCGAAAGAAAATGAACCCGTGCTTAACGCCCCGTTGATCGCCACTTGGCTGGTGCCAAGATAAGGCATGGACGACGGGTTGGCAGAAGCCGTGAATGAATCTGGCTGTGGGGCAACCACAGTGAAATAAGTCGTGGTGACATAGTCAACGGTCCCCGGT